>JBDUBO010000011.1:0-64117 GCA_040004115.1 Gammaproteobacteria bacterium
GGTTCCGTTACCGGTTCCGTTACCGGTTCCGGTTCGGCCGCCGAGGCCAACATCGCGCTGATCCGGCCGCACGAGATTGAAATAGGCGCAGCGGCGGCCGGCTGGCCTGCCGTCGTGGTCGCCGTGCGGGTCATCGGCCCCATCGTGCGCTTGGAGCTCTACGCCGATGGTCAACCGGCCAACGAGCTGATGGAGGCGGAAATAAGCCGCGAGCGTTACGAAGCCGAGCGCTTCGCCGTCGGTCAAAAGGTGGGTCTGCGCTTCAGGCGCTGGCAGGTGTATCCCGCTAACGGCGCTGCAGCTTGAGGGGCAAGCCTGCGTCGTTCGAGGGTTGATAGGCGCGCGAAAAGGTCGACAGTGCCGTGCTTGCGCCCTCGATGTCGGCGTCCGGCAATTCGAAACTGTTAAAGCCGCACCGGGCCATGAAAAATACCTGATCGCGGCGCACATAACCGGTGGCGCGCAGCTCGCCGCTGAAATTCCACTGTTCACGGAGCATGCGCGCCTGGGAGTAGCCACGTCCTTCGCTGGGACCGGAGAACTCGAGTCCGATCAGAGAAAATCGCGAAAAGCGCGGCGCCAACAGATCAAGCTTGTGACCGGGCGGCAGTACGACGCCGAGCCGGCCGTCGCGATTCGCCCAAATGTCAGGCTGGCTTTGCCACTCTGCGTAACTCAGGATCAACGATGCCGCCTGGCGGTCCTCGGCTTCCGCGAGGTAACTCCAGTCGTCAACGACTACTTGGCCGTCACGCAGCAGCCGACGTGGCATACACTCTTTCCTTGAAGGGCTTCACACCGAGGCGCCGTACAGTGTCGAGGAAGCGCTCCCCGGACTCTCGATGCTCGACATATACCTCGAGCAGGCGCGCAATCGTTTCGGCGACATCGGCCTTGGCGACCGACGGGCCGATGACTTGCCCTAAGGATGCGTCGGCGCCGGCCGCGCCGCCGATGGTGATCTGGTACCACTCCTGGCCGCCCTTATCTACGCCGAGAATTCCGATATGCCCGACGTGGTGGTGACCGCAGGCGTTCATGCAGCCCGACATCTTGACGTCGAGTTCGCCCAAGTCATATACATAATCATAGTCGTCGAAGCGCTCGTTGATGAGCTTCGCCACGTCGATGGAGCCGGCGTTGGCGAGGCTGCAAAAATCGAGGCCGGGGCAGCAGATCATATCGGTCAATGTGCCGATGTTGGGCGTGGCGAGGCCCGCCGCTTCGAGTGTCTGCCAGAGCTCGAACGTGTTGTCCTGCTCTACGTCCGCCAGCAGCAGATTTTGCGTGTGGGTGACGCGCACTTCACCGAAGCTGTAGCGATCGGCGAGATCCGCGACCAGTTCCATTTGAACGTCGGTGATGTCGCCCGGCGCCTCACCGGGCTTCTTGAGCGATATAAAGACGGCGCGATAGCCAGAGACCTTGTGCGCCACGGTGTTGTAGCGATACCAGGCGCGAAACGCCGTGTTTTTCCCCAGGGCGGGTTCCGTGTTCGGCAGGCCGCTATACGCCGGCGCATTGAAGAAGCCGCGCAGCCGCGCGATTTCCGAGTCATCCACGCGCGGACCGCCTGCGCGTGTCAATTCCCACTCCGCTTCCACACGCCTGCGGAATTCCTCGATTCCGAGCGACTTCACCAAAATCTTGATACGCGCCTTTGTTAGATTATCGCGCCGTCCTTCCAAGTTGTAGACACGCAGGATCGCCTCGAGATAGGACAACAGGTGCTCGCGCGGCAGAAAATCGCGCACCACCTGGCCGATGATGGGCGTACGGCCCAGGCCGCCTCCGGCCAGAATTTCAAAGCCCAATTCACCGGCGGGTCCGCGCACGATGTGCACGCCAACGTCGTGCACCAGAGAGGCGGCACGGTCCTGGGGCGCTCCTGTCACGGCGATCTTGAATTTTCGGGGCAAATAAGTGAATTCCGGGTGGAAGGTCGACCACTGGCGAATCAGCTCGCACCAAGGGCGCGGATCCTCGAGCTCATCGGGCGTCACGCCCGCCAGGTGGTCGGTGGTGGTGTTGCGGATGCAATTACCGCTGGTCTGGATGGCGTGCATCTCTACCTCGGCAAGCTCCGCTAAAATGTCCGGCACTTCCTCGAGTTTGGGCCAGTTGTACTGAATATTCTGGCGGGTCGTGAAATGCCCGTAGCCGCGGTCATAGCGGCGGGCGATCCCGCCGAGGGCTCTGAGCTGCACAGAAGACAACATGCCGTAGGGAATGGCCACACGCAGCATCGGCGCATGACGCTGGATATAGAGGCCATTGCGCAGGCGCAGATGGCGGAATTCATCGTCGTTCAGCTCGCCGGCGAGAAAACGCCGCGTCTGGTCGCGAAATTGTGCGACGCGCTCGATTACCAGCGTTTTGTCGACTGCGTCATACCGATACATAGCTCGCCAGACTACGGCGGTGCCCCGTGCATCGCCAATTACCGGAACGCATGAGCTTATGACCGGCAGAGCTAGGGACCCGGGTGCAGGGGCGGGGGCCCGGCTGCAGAGGCCGGCAATAAGTGAAAAGTTCTCGCTGCTGTGGGCCCGTGCGGCTTCCTAAAACCGTGATTTGCTCGGCAGAGGGAATTTGAGGTTACGTGCAGCATCGCGGATGTCTATTGAGGGGTCCGCTGTGGCAACAGATCTTACGGAAGTCATGGTCGCGCCGGACACTTATCATGTCTCGCCAGAACCCATGCTGATGATCGCCGATTTGCACGGCGCCCTCGCGCTTTGTCTGCATGACGAGGGTCGAGGCGTCGGCGGTTTATTGCATTTGCGTTTCAAGGGCGGCACCGGTCGTCCCAGCGATGTCACGGACAATACCTTGAGCTCGGTGTTGGTTGTGCTCGACCGCTTCAAGCGCGCCGTGCTCGGCAATGCCACTCGCGGCGACGAAGTGCAGGCGCGGATCCTCGCGCACGCGCTGCCGCCGACGGATGCCGGCGAGCCCAGTGCCTCCTTGGTGGACCTGATTCGAGCTGACCTTGCCGATGGCAAGATTGCCTGCGGCACCCAGACTACGCGACGCACCGAGTCGCTGCGCGTGTGCTTTCAGCCCTTTAAGGGGAGCGTCTGGGTTTGTGGACCGAATGATTTGCGCGCTGCCTCGCGCCGCCGCTCGACCGGTTAAACGCCTGTACCCAGCAGGGCGGCCTTCAATATAAGATTGCGCCATGCGACGTTGTATGGCTCTGGCGGTTCTGTTTCTCGCGGCGTGTGCGAGCGAAGAGCTTGCGCAAGCGCCGCCGACAGACGTGGATTTCAGCGGACATTGGCAGCTCAATGAGGCGGATAGCGACGATCCGCAGCGCATGCTCCAGGCTCAATTTAATCAAGCCGCCGGCGCTCAGAACAATCCATCGCGCGGTTCCGGCGGACGGGGCGGCCGCCAGGGTGGAGGCCGCGGGGGTGGGGACATGCCTGCCGCGGGACCCGGCGGCCCGATAATGCCCTCGGTGGGAGCGATGGGCGAAGGTTTGCGATGGCCCGGAAAATTACTTGATATCAAGCAGGTGGCCGGCGTCGTGGCCTTCACCTCCGGGGGTGCCAGCCGCGTCTGTCAGCCCATGGATGCTGCGCGCAGGCCGCATCATCGCCCTGCGTCGTCAAACGATCGCGACACCGCATCGGGACGCGCCGCGCCGCCACGCGCACGCGATACCCCGCCGCCGCGTTGTGGTTGGGCGGAGAAAACGCTGATAGTGAAAGGTGGCGATGCCGACGATGACCGTCCGCCCTTCGAAGAACACTACAGCCTGTCGGACGATAAGCAGCGCCTGGTGGAAGTGGTGGGATTTACCGGCGGACGTTCCAGCGGCTTCACCATGTCGCGCGTGTGGGATCGCCAGCCGCAATAAAAAAGCCGGGCGTGTGCCCGGCTTTTAAGTCCCCATGCCTTATGTGTGGCGCTTTATTCTTGCGCTCTGGCAATGATTGGTCTTTTCACTTCCCTAGAGTCCTATTGCGTCCGAGCAACACTCTAGTCCTGAGCCGCTGCCGAAGCTAGCCCAATTGCAAAGAAGTGCAAAAATAAATGTAGTGTATAAACAACACTTGCCACGAAAGTCCGTCCGACCCCGTGGCGGGTCCGGTTGGAAACTTGGCGTATCCTTGCCGCAACAAGCGCGACAGCTGGAGACATAAGTTGGTAAAGGCATCGAAGTCATCCCCATCGACCATCACGGTTCGCACACGGCGTGCCTATGTCGACTGCAAGTTCGGCCAGCTGCATGTGCGCACCGCCTTTCCAACCACCGGCGGCTTCGACGAGCAGGTGACTCTGTTCTGCCTGCATCCCATGGATGCCTCGAGCCGTATCTTCGGCCGGCTGCTGCCGGAGCTCGCAGACGTGCGTTCTGTGTACGCGCCCGATTTGCCGGGGGACGGCGAGTCCGATCCCTCGCCGACCAAGAGCATGACGGAAGCCGCCGCGGCGATTTCCGATCTGGCCGACGACTTACGCTTGCGCCAAATCGACCTGCTGGGAGTTCAATATGGAGCCGGAGTCGCGGTGGAACTGGCCGCCTTGCGGCCGGATCTGGTGAAGCGCCTGGTTCTCGCCGGCGTCCCGGCCAGCGAGCGCTTGCCGGTCGCCAAACAGCCGCGCTTGTTGGTCGATCTTGCCGCTTACGGAAACGACCCGTTCGATTCAGCACCACAGGCCCTCGCGAAGCACATCGGCGCATTCCTACGCGGTTCCACGTGAGCATCGCGCATTGCGGCTCAATAAATTCATCAGCGAAACCGGAGCCTGCTCGAGGCGCGAGGCGGACAAGTGGATCGAGGCCGGACGCGTTACCTGCAACGGTCGGCTCGCAGCCCTGGGCACGCGGGTGGAGGACGGCGATGAGGTCAGGATCGACGGCGAGTTGATCGGCGCCAAGAAAAAGCCCGTCTATATCGCGCTCAACAAACCGGTCGGAATCACCTGCACCACTGAATCCGACATCGAGGACAACATCATTGATCTGGTCGGCCATCCGGAGCGCATCTTTCCGATTGGCCGCCTGGACAAGGACTCCGAAGGCCTGATACTGCTGACCAACAACGGCGACATCGTCAACGAGATCCTGCGTTCCGAGAACAATCATGAGAAAGAATACGTCGTTACCGTTGATCGCCCCATCACCAATTTGTCGCTGCAGATGATGGCGAGCGGCGTGAAAATCATGGGCGAGCTGACCAAACCCTGCAAGGTCAGCCGCATCGGCAGTGAGTCCTTTCGCATGATTCTCACCCAAGGATTGAATCGGCAAATCCGTCGCATGTGTTCGGCGCTGGGCTACAAAGCAAGGCGCCTGCAGCGGGTGCGAATCATGAACATTCATCTGGGAACTTTGAATTCCGGACAATGGCGCCATCTGACCGATACGGAACTTGCCGGCCTGTTGCCGGATTGAACCAGCGGATGCTAGCCGGATCGTAGGGCCGTCGCCGCCATTCCTTCCGACCAACGGCGGCCGCTGGTGATTCGCCAGTCGGGGTCCTCGGCGTTGGTTGCCAGCCACCGAAAGAAATCATGACGCTGGTTGGTCCAATAGGCGTAGCTATAGAGCACGCCGCCGGTACTCGACTTCACCGTGAAACGCCGGCGAAACCCAAAGCTTGCCAGACCGCGAGTGCAGCTGATGCGGGGCGAATTCTCCGACAAGGCGTACTGGTCGGGGCCGACTTGTAAGCGCAGGCGTCCCGCTTGGCCGTACACGCAGATATTGGGCTGCGATGGGCGGATCAGCGCGATACCGTGCACCAGCGCCGGCGGAGTGTCGAAGGCGCTCCAAGTGCCGCCAAGTGCATGCCATTGCAGCACCATGCCTTGACGCCGGAAATCAATGACCGAAATAGTCGTGGCGTTGTCGGGGGCCATGCCCGCAGCATGCCGCATCCACGCCTCATTGAGAATCGTCGTAGCGAAAAACTTACGGAGCAGCGGTGCGGCGGGGTGCGTCGGCAAAGGCGCTTTGTACCACGCTCGCAGTCAGAAGTTGCGGCAGCACGACGGCAGCGGATGCGCCGGGTTTGGCGTTGTATACCACGTACAGCGGCACTCCGGCGCGGCCGAAAGCGGCCAGTGCTTGCGTAATGGCCGGGTCTCGATTGGTCCAATCCCCCTTCATAAGGGTAACCCCTTTGCTGCGAAAGACCTCCTGAACCCCAGAGTCCGCAAAGGCGTTGCGCTCATTGACCAGACAGGTCAGGCACCAGCTGGCGGTGAAATTCACCAGCAGCGGCTTGCCGGCGGCAATTAGGCTGGCTACTCGTGCCGCATCATAGGGCTGCCATTCTCCATCGGCATGCGCGCTCCCGCCTCCCGCCGATGCGCCGGTCGCAGCCGCGGCCAAGCCGGCGAAGCGCACCGGCAGAACAATGGCGAGCAGCACCGCAAGCATCGCAGTAGCCAAGGCCGCGACACGGCCCGTGCTCGAGCTGGACTTGGATTTTTGGTAGGCCCAGGCCGCCAATGCCACCAGAATGGCGCCGGCCAGTGCAGCACCCAATCCAAGGGACGAGGTTTGCTGCGCGAGCACCCACAGCAGCCACGCCGCCGACGCATAGATCGGGAAGGCAAAGAACTGCTTCAGCGTATCCATCCACGCGCCCGGTCGTGGCAGCGCACGCCTCATCCAGGGCGCGAATGACAGGAGCAGGTAGGGCAGTGCGAGTCCCAGTCCCAATGACGCAAAGATGCACAGCGCAACGATGGGCGGCTGGGTGAGCGCTGCGCCGACCGCAAAGGCCATGAAGGGCGCCGTACACGGCGTCGCCACCAAAGTTGTGAGGACACCGGTGAAAAATGCGGCGCGATAGCTGTCGCCGTGGGTGAGACCGTCGCCGACGCCGGCGAGTCCGCCGCCGAACTCGAAAACACCGGACAGATTGAGACCCACAGCCAGCAGCAAGTACACCAGCAAGGTGACGAACAACGGCGACTGCAATTGGAAGCCCCAGCCGATCTGCTCCCCGCCCGCACGCAGCACCAGCAGCAAGGCCGCCAGGCACAACATGGAGCTGATGACGCCGGCGGCGAACACCAGGCCCTTGGTGCGTACGGCGGCGGGATGCTTCCTCGCCTGTTCAACCAAGCCGATGGCTTTGATCGATAGCACCGGAAACACACAGGGCATGAGATTCAAAATCAGGCCGCCGAGTATCGCGAACAGCAGCAATACCGGCAGCGAAGTGTCGTCAATCCCGGGTGCGCCCGCGGACCGCGGAGTGGCGGGGCTCAAGCCACCGTCCGCAGCGGAGAAACCCGCGGCGATCTCCATGGGCACGGTCACCGTCTCATTGCCGCTCTGCTCAGTGGCGAGCAATACGCCGCGAATGATCCCGGCCTTGGGCGGCCGATCGCCGAGCTTCATCGACAGTTCGACAGCGTCCCTATTGCGCGCCACAATCTGCGGCGCGGCGTACTCGATGCCGCCCTCGTCATAGGGAAAGAACGCCAGCGATTTGATCTGCGGCAGGGTCGTGCCCCATTCCTTGCCCAGGGTAATGACCAGTCGGCCATCCTGAATCCGCGCGCTGGTCGCAGCCGGCTGGGCGCTCGGCAACTCGCTTCGCGCCGCCGTGAACAGCGCGGTATCCAACGGATCGATGCCGCCCGCCGCGGCGCTTGTCGGCAGTTTCAATTGCAGATCGGCGTCCTCGGGAATGCACACATCGGAACAGACCAGCCAGCTTGCCTTTGCAAACAGCGCGACGGGCGTGCCGGGCTTCAAGTCCTTGGGCGCGGTGATTTCAACCAAATGCACGGCGCGCCCCGCGTAGCCGTAATTGACCAGCGGCGGCAGCTCGAAACGATGCGGCGTGGTCCAGACGATGTTTCCCGCCGTAAATCCCGCGGGCAGCTGCCATTTGATCGACGTGGCCTGACCAGAGTCGCCGGGATTGCGCCAGTAGGTATGCCAGCCATCACGTATGTTTAATTCAAGGGCGACCCAAAATGACTGGCCCGGAGCGACCGCGCTCACCTCGCTCACCAGGTGCGCCTTTACATTGTCGGTGGCAACAACGTTGCCCGAGACGGCAAAGACCGGAGACGCCAGCAGCAAGCTCAACAGCCATAAATTCACGATGCGCATGGACATATATTACCCAATAAACCCAGTTGAAACCCCCGCAGGCTCCGTGGGCTGTGCGGCGTCTCACAGTATGCGCCGGCCATACCGCTCCGTGGACGCTTGAGCTATCGTAGGCATCCCCAACGATGTAACCCATGCAAGAAAACTACGTAGATCGCATCCTCAAAGCCAAGGTGTACGACGTCGCCGTCGAGACCTCACTCGATGCCGCACCGCGGCTATCGCGCCGACTGGACAATCGCATTCTCTTCAAACGAGAAGACCTCCAGCCGGTGTTTTCGTTCAAAATTCGCGGCGCCTACAACAAGATTGCGCAGCTATCGCAGATCAGCTCGCAGCGCGGCGTCATATGCGCCTCGGCCGGCAACCACGCCCAAGGGGTGGCGTTGGCAGCGCGCACGCGCGGCATTCCGGCCGTCATCGTCATGCCCTTGACCACGCCCGACATCAAGGTGCAGGCAGTCGCCGATTTCGGCGGCGAAATCGTTCTCGAGGGTGATGACTACGATCAGGCGTACGAGCACGCCTTGGAACTCGGCCGCGAGCGCGGCCTGGTGTTCGTGCATCCCTTCGACGATCCCGACGTGATTGCCGGGCAGGGCACCGTAGCCATGGAGATCCTGCGCCAACACCACGGCGATGAGATCGACGCGATTTTCGTTCCGGTCGGCGGCGGCGGACTAATAGCCGGAATATCGGCCTACGCGAAAGCACTATATCCGCGCATCAAGATCATCGGGGTTGAGCCGGAGGATGCAGCGGGAATGTACGAGTCGCTGCGTGCCGGTAAGCGCGTGACTCTGGAGCGCGTCGGCATGTTCGCCGACGGCGTCGCTGTGCGGCGCGCGGGCGAGGAAACCTTTCGCCTCGCACGCCAGTTTGTGGACGAGATCATCCTGGTGACCACCGACCAGATCTGCGCCGCCATCCAGGATATTTTCCAGGATACGCGCTCAATTGCGGAACCGGCCGGAGCCCTGGCCGTGGCCGGCATCAAGAAATACGTGGCACGCGAGAACTGCAAGGCACGCACGCTGATCGCGATCAACAGCGGCGCCAACATGAACTTCGACCGATTGCGCTATGTCGCCGAGCGCGCGGACTTGGGCGCACAGCGCGAGGCACTGTTCGCCGTGGAGATTCCGGAGGCGCCGGGTTCGTTTCTTCGATTCTGCGAATTGCTGGGCCGGCGCAGCGTCACTGAGTTCAATTACCGGTACGCCGATCTGCAGGCGGCGCAAATATTCGTCGGCCTCGCCCTCACACAGGGCAGACCCGAACGGGACGACCTGATGCGCAGCATCTCGGCGGCGGGATTTGCCGTGCGCGACATGACCGACAATGAAATGGCCAAGCTGCACGTGCGCTACATGGTGGGCGGGCAGGCAGGCTTGAGCGACGAGCGCCTGTATCGCTTCGAGTTTCCAGAGCGCCCGGGCGCACTGCTCAAGTTCCTACAGGCCATCGGCACCGGTTGGAACATCAGCCTGTTTCATTACCGCAATCACGGCTCGGATTACGGGCGGGTGCTCGCCGGCATCCAGGTGCCCGTCGAAACACGCACCGATTTTCTGTTGCATTTAAACGAGCTGCACTACGCCTACATAGAAGAGACCGACAACCCGGCGTACAAGGTTTTTTTGGGAGGGTGAGGGCGAAGGGTTGCGTGGCGCAGGCTAGTGCGCAGTGCTCGCGGCTCGCAAGGGCTCGGGGCGCACTGCCCTGAGCCACGCTTGAGCGCGGCGCACGACGGGATCGTCGGGGCCGCGCGCCTGCAACAACACCGGCAATGCCGCGTCGAGTTCCTCCGCTGCCTCGCGCTTTTTACCAAGATGCGAGAGGGCATAGGCGTGAATGGCGTGGGCCTGGGCGGTCGATGGGCTCGCAGCGGGCGAAGTCGCTGTCCAGATGGTTATGGATTGAGCGCTCAATGCCAGAGCTTCGTCGGGTTTGCCGCGATCCACCAATAGTCGCGCAAAGTGCATGAGTGCCGCCGCGCGATATTGGTGATTCGCGGGTAAGGACTTGTCGTAAATAGCCAGCGCCTGGCGGAATTCGCTCTCAGCCGCCGGCAAGTTTTCTTGATCATGCAGAAGCATCGCCAGGCTCACACGGGAGTATCCGACCTTGTAATGGTCCGGACCATACATCGAGAGCGCCATTGACACGCTATTGCGTAAGAATGGTTCCGCTTCGGACAGACGTCCTGTGCGCTGGAGAAACAGCCCGTAATTTCCCTTAACTGCCGCGGTTTCCGGGTGTCGTTCACCATACGCCCGCTCGTGAAGCCGGATTGAATCTTGAAAGAGATTTTCGGCCTGCTTTAGATCACCCATGTTTTGCGCAACGATGGCTAGATTGTCGAGGCTCATAGCTACCCGCGGATGCTCGTCACCCAACACATGACGGTAGATGTTCAGCGCCCGTTCATACGTCTGTTTGGCAAGGCTCCAGCGTTGCTCGCGCGCGTATACTTTCGCCAGGTCATCTAGGACAGCAGCAACGTCGGTTTGCGGGGCCGAGCGCGCCTCCAGAATGCCGAGACTGCTGATGTAAAGTTCCTTGGCCGCGACAAACTTTCCTTGTTGATGTCGCAACATTCCAAGAACCCAAAGCGTGTGGCCGGCTTCCAGGCTACGTGCACCAAATTCGTTTTGTGAAATGTGCAGCGCTTCCTGCAGGGGTATCTCCGCTCCTGGTAGGTCGCCGACGCCGATGCGCGCCTGACCGAGTTCCAACAATGTCGCGATGCGCGATTTACCATGGGCCTGTGGCTGAAGCTGCAAGGATTCGCTCAATATCGGCAGCGCTTCCTGATACTGTCCGAGACTGTCGTAGACAGCCCCGACCGTAGAAAGGAGTGCCGCCTTGGTTTCCGGCTGATCCTTGAGCCCCGCCTGCAATCGTTTCGCGCCGGAATCCAATAATTCACGCGCCGTAACTTGGCTGCCCCGATTCTCTTCAGGATCCGATAATTTGAATAGATTCACGAGGAAGCTCGATACCTCTTCGGCTCGAGCGCGTTCGCGCTCGGCGCGTTCTCGCTGCTCGGCGACGCGATCGCGCTCCGCGGCAATGCGCACTGATTGCACGTACGTCGTTGTTGCAAAGGCGAGCACCAAGAATACAACGCTGGTGCCGGCTGCAACCGGCAGCCAATGACGTTTGAAGAACTTTGCCGTGCGATAGGTCATCGTATCGCGGTGCGCGATGACGGGCTTTCCCTCCAGATACCGCTGAATGTCGCTTGCCATTTGCTGCGCAGACGCGTAGCGGCGTTCTGGTTCCTTGCGCATTGCCATGAGCACAATATTGTCCAAATCACCCTGCAGCACTCGCCGCAGGCGCCTGGCGTTCGTACTGCGAGCATCGGCAATGCTGGTCGCTTCCGCCGAATCATCGGTGCTGACCAGACCGCTGGGCGGTGCCGGATCCTTCTCGCAAATGGCGCGCTCGATTTCGGTAAGCCGCATCGATGCGATAAAGAACGGCCCCGTTCCCGCCAGCAATTTGTACAGCAGTACACCCAACACATAGACGTCGCTGGAGGTAGTGATTGCCTCGCCTCTGACCTGCTCCGGACTGGCATGATCTGGCGTCATGACGCGAATATCGGCGTGGGTAACGGCCACCGTGTGATGCCCGACTTGGCGCTCGTCCAATAATTTGGCGATGCCGAAATCCAGCAATTTCGGAACGCCGTCGGCCGTAACTAGTATGTTCGAAGGCTTGAGATCGCGATGAACAATGAGGTTTTGATGGGCGTAATGCACCGCCGCACAGACCGTCTGAAATAGCCGCAGCCGAGCGTCTACGTCGAGTCGATTCGAGTCACAGTAGGCGTCAATGGGTATGCCATCGACGTACTCCATGACGATATAGGCGTTTCCGTCCGCCAAAGAACCGCCGTCCAACAGATGTGCAATATTAGGGTGTTCAAGTTGCGCCAGGATTTGGCGCTCGATTTTCAGTCTCGACTGAACTCCGCGCGCGTCGCCGAACACTACCTTTATGGCTACCTTCTGCTCGAACTGGGCGTCCGCGCGTTCGGCGAGGTAAACCTCCCCCATGCCGCCGACACCCAAGGTGTGGAGCACGCGATATGGGCCTATACGGTCTCCTTCCATGCCAGAAGGATGCGCCCGGGTGCGGGTTTACCGCAAACGCCCGCGGCCCTTGCGGTCGAGTGGCGCTTGAGTGTATGAAAGCAGGGGCGCGATCGCACAAAACAGGAGTTGGATTCACATGCCAAACGGACACGACCCAAACAAGCCGGCGCCAACCCCGGGATCAGGTGCCGGCACGGGTACTGGGACTGGGACTGGGACTGGGACTGGCACAGGAACGGGTACCGGGAAAGGAACGGGCGGAGGAAAGGTGACTCCGGATGGTGGGAATGATCAACCCCCGCAGACAAAAAAATTCCTCATGGCCGCGGGAGTGGGCGGCCTGATTGGTGGCGCCGTCGGGGCCCTGATCGGCACTTGCTTGCACCACTGATTGGACAGTTTGACGTCCTATCCGCTGCTGCGCGAGCCGCGGCATGAGGTTCTGCGTGTACGCGGAATCGACATCCATCTGACGCGCTGGGGGCCCCCGCCTTCGGAGTCCCTACCGCCGATATTCCTGCTCCACGGCTGGCTCGACGCCGGAGCGACTTTCCAGTTCTTGGTGGATGCGCTACAGCGTGATTGGCCCTTGGTGGCGCCGGATTGGCGTGGATTCGGGCGCAGCGAGTGGCCGCAGCAGGGTTACTGGTTTCCCGACTATCTCGGTGACCTCGACGCATTGATTGGTGAACTCTCGCCCGCGACGCCAGTCCGACTGGTTGGACACAGCATGGGTGGCAATATCGCCTGCTCGTACGCGGGTGTCCGGCCGGACCGAGTCCGCAGCGTGGTCAATCTCGAGGGTTTTGGCCTGGCGCGCACCTCGCCTGCGCAGGCGCCCGCGCGCCTGCGCAAATGGCTGGATCAATTGAAGGCCGATCCTTCGCGCCGGGACTATGCGTCATTCGAGGAGTTGGCCGGTATCATCCACTTCCGGTACCCGCGATTATCGGCGTCGCAAGCGGCGTTTGTGGCGGCAGCCTGGGGCCGGCTCGGTGACGGCGGTCGAGTGCGGCTCGCAGGCGACCCGCGCCACTACTGGGTGAATCCAGTCCTGTACAAGCGCGAAGACGCCGAGGCGTGCTGGCGGGAACTGCGCGCGCCCCTTCTAATGGTCGTGGGTGAGGAGTCGGATCACATGGCCAAACTCGGTGCTGATGGTACGGTCGAGGCTTTTCGCGCATTATTTCCGCACGTTGAATTTGCCCGAGTCGCAGGCGCAGGTCACATGCTGCACATCGAGAGGCCGCAACTGGTGGCACCTTTGGTCGAATCGTTCCTGGACGCTCATTAGATGCCGCGCAAGATTTATCCGACTCGTTTCGGGCAGGTACACTTGCGCAGCAAGTTCGGCAAGGGCATACCGCTGATCCTGCTGCATATGTCGCCGCGCTCCGGCGCCATGTGGGAATCGTTGCAGGAAAAACTGGAACGGCCGACGTTTGCGCCGGATCGGTTGGGTTACGGGTTCTCCGACGCCCCACCCTGGGCCTTGTCGCTGGAGCAATATGCCCACAGCATAGTGGATACGTTGCAGGCTGCGGGGGTCACAGGCGACATCGACATTTTGGGCATTCACACAGGTTCCATCGAAGCCGTCGAGGTTGCTCATCAGATGGGCGCGCAGGTTCGGCGGATCATCGCCGTCGGGATGCCGTTGTTTTCAGCCGAGGAGCAGAAGCGGCAGCTGGAGAAGTACAGCGAGCAGCCTTTGAGGCCGGCGATGGAGGGCGGACATGTGCTGGGCGCCTGGCGTGGGGGCTTCGCATTTCGCCAACCGCCGTACGATCTCGCGGACGTTCACAGCCGTTTCGTGGAACACGTGCTCGCGGCAAATCCTGGTGCCGCGTTTCGTGCCGCGTGCGGCTACCCCATCGACAAAAAGCTCAAGAGCCTGAAGACGCCATTGACAGTGTTTGCTCCGCACGATGACATCATCGAGCAAACGCAGCGGGTGAAGCCTCTGCTCAAGCCCGGAGCCACTTATGTCGATTTGCCAGAGCTGAGTCAGGATCCGTTTTACGTGTCCGTCGACCGCATGGTGACGCTGGTGAATCGATACCTGCCGCCTTGACAGCCCCAGCGATGGACGTCTCCAAAATTCCGCCCGCCGATCTCCCCAACCCTCTCCCGGGTAGCGCGCCCGCCGCGGATCAGCGGACTCAATCCTCGGCCACTCTCGCGCCGCCGGCGGATCATGCCGATATCCGGCCGCTCGATATCGCCGGCGCGCTGCAAATTTTGCTTGCCGAAGTGCATGCGGAGCTGGAGTTAGTTCTCGAAGCTGCAATATCACAGAGCTCCGCGAACCTGCAAGGGCCGGGAATCGCACAAGACGCAGTGCAAGCGGCACACGCACTGCTGCAGGTGTTTCTGCGAGAGATGCCGCAAGACGCCGGCAATGCTCCCGCGTGGACTAGCACGCTGCTCCGCATGCAAGCAGCCGTTGAGTCGGGCATGGAACGAGCGTTCAGCCTCGTGTCGCAGTGGCGGGATGTGCCCGCGCCCGCAGTGGACGCGGTGAAGGATACACGGGGACTGTTCCTGTCCGCGCTGCGCGATGACCCTCCAAACCCACTGTGGCTGCGGCCGGAATGGTTGGGCCTCGCCCCCGCATTTTACCGCTTCCGCCGGCGACGCCGCATCTCGCGCCGCCGTCTGACCGACCCCGATTATTCAACGGGAAATTTGGATGATGGGAGCGAGGAGAATCCCCGATGATGAGACGGACGCTGATCATTGCGAGACGTGCAGCGCTGGTATTCGTTTTTCTCTGGTTTTTTCTCGGTGGAATTGCGCATTTCGCGCTTACCGAAGTAGAAATGCGCGCGGTGCCCCCATTCATTCCATGGCCGCATGCGGCCGTGCTGGTCAGCGGTGTGTTTGAGCTGCTGGGCGCCGCTGGCTTGTTGCTGCCGGTCACACGCAGGGCCGCGGGCATAGGCCTGTTCGCACTCACCATCGCCGTGACGCCGGCAAACATCTACATGTGGCAGCATGCGGAGGCGTTCGGTGTTGCGCGCTGGTTATTGCTGTTGCGGCTGCCGCTTCAAGGGGTGCTGCTTGCGCTCATCGCTTGCAGTACCTGGCCCAGAATCTTCAAGGCAGGAGAATGATTTTCCCCAGGTTCCGCTTCGCAAGAAATTCCTGCTGCGCGCGAACGATATCGGCGAGCGGATGCACGGCCGCGATCAAAGGCCGAATTTCACTTCGCTCGATGTACTCAACCAGATGACCGAACACTTCCGACTCGAGCACGGTACTGCCGAGTAGCCGCAAATCCTTGAGATACAAAGTCCGCAGATCCAATTCGACGATGGGCCCCGCGATGGCGCCGGCCACGGCGTAGGCCCCGCCCCGTCGAAGCACCTCGAGCAGACCCGGGAATTGCCGGCCGCCCACCACGTCGACAATGGCGTCGATCGATTCCTGACCAAATACCTTGGCGGGGTCGGCGTCCGCTGCAATGACTTGAGCGGCGCCCAAGGAGAGGACCCCAGCGGCCTTCGATTCGCTGGCGACGGCGAACACCGTGGCGCCTCGGCGCCGGGCCAGTTGCACGGCGGCCGATCCGACGCCGCCGGATGCGCCCGTCACGAGTACGGTCTGGCCCGCGCGCAAGTTCAATCGAGTGAGCATATTCTCGGCAGCCGAGTATGCACACGGAAATGAAGCGAGCTGCGCATCCGACAGGCTGCAATTGACGGTGCGGGCATGCGCTGATGGGACACGCGCAAATTCCGCGAACGCGCCGTCGCACTCCGAACCGAAGTAGATCGGCTGGGATTGCCCGCCCGCAGCCACAGTTTGGAACACCGGTTCGACCAGCACGCGTTCGCCGATGCGCCGCGAATCAATTCCTTCCCCGACGGCGACGATGCGGCCGCAGGCATCGGCTCCTTGGATTCGCGGGAAGGCAGGCGCCGAGCCGGTCCAGCCCGCGTCCTCGGAGCGCGCCGCCGCGATTCCGGAGGCGCCTGCCTCCGCCGTAGTGCCTTCGGTCACCGATCGCGAATACCATGCGGTGCGGGTGTTGATGTCGGTATTGTTCACTCCCGCCGCAGCGACTCGGATCAGCACTTCGCCGGCGCGCAGCTCCGGGACGGGCACGTCCTCGCGGTATTCCAGCTGCTCGAAGCCGCCGTGGCCGTTGAGCAGTACGGCCTTCAAGATTCATCCACTACATTGACGAAGGTCGGAGCGAACACTCAAGACTCCTTGGCGGTTACCATCAAGTCGATGGATTGATGTCATTATTGCAGATCTGCACCTCCTTCCAATTCGAGTACTGTGGACACGGAGAGTTAACATGGGTCGCTCAATGCAATATGTCTGTCGAATTTTTGCAGTTACGGCAGCGACTCTCATTGCAAGCGCTGCGTTGACACCGGCCGCTACGCAAGAATCGCGGGAAGCTGGGTTCCTTGTGGAGAACCACGCAGCCATGGGCAAGATGATGGCGGCGATGGAGGTTAAGCCATCCGGCGACATTGATCGCGATTTCGCGGCAATAATGATTCCACACCATCAGGGCGCCGTCGACATGGCGCTCGCGGAATTGCGCTTTGGCCGCAATGAACGATTGCGCCGCATCGCGCAGGAAATTGTCGTCGAGCAGCAACAGGAGATGGTTGCAATGCGCCAGGTGCTCGACCATGAGTTAGGTCAATCCGTGCATACACCTAGTCCGTGAGGTCCAAGATGAGCTGCCGAATGCCCTTGGTTGCGTTACCGTGCGTTGTTCTGGCGGCGGCTTCTGCCCTCGCCCATGCCGGCCAGGCACCTGGATTGGCGTCGGACCGCGATCTGCCGGTCAGTCACAGCGACCGGGTCTACGCGGCTGAACAGTTTTCCAATACGGTGTCCGTCACTGATCCGAGTGACAACAAGCTTCTCGGTGTGATTCGTCTGGGCGACCCGTCGCCGGGAAACTTCAGTCCGCTGTACCGTGGCCAGGTGCTGGTGCATGGCTTGGGCTTCTCTCCGGACCACCACACGCTGGCCGTGGTCTCGATCGGCTCTAACTCGGTCACCTTTATCGATACCGCGACCAATGCGGTAAAGCACACCACCTATGTTGGACGCTCTCCTCACGAAGCGTTCTTTACGCCCGACGGTTCCGAGGTTTGGGTCACCGTGCGAGGCGAGAACTATGTCTCAGTGCTGGACGCCGCAACCTACCAGGAGAAGGCACGTATCGTGACGCCGAATGGACCCGGCATGCAGATCTTCTCTCCCGACGGCAAGTATGGATACGTCTGTTCGTCCTTCACGCCCGAGACTGTGGTCGTTTCGGTCGCTTCGCATGAGATCGTCGGCCGGGTCAAGCAGGAGAGCCCATTCTGTCCGAACATTGCTGCCACGCCCGATGGAAAACAGGTCTGGCTCACGTTAAAAGACGTGGGTCGCACCATGGTTTTCGACGCGCGGCCGCCGTTCGCGATTATCAAATCCCTGGATACCGGTGCTATTACCAATCACGTCAACTTCGCCTGGACGAAGCAAGGGACGTTTGCCTACGTCAGCATCGGCGGCCTGAACCAGGTAAAAGTTTTCAGGACCGACGACTTCTCGCTAGTCGCCACCATTCCAGTCGGTGAGCTGCCGCACGGCATTTGGCCCTCGGGCGACGGTTCCCGAATGTACGTCGGCCTCGAGAACGACGATGCGCTACAGGTGATAGACACTGCCTCGAAAGCCGTCGTCGGCGAGATTTCGATCGGCCAAGCCCCGCAGGCGCTCGTCTACGTTGCACGCGCGGTGCCCGAGGGTGCCGGGTCACAGGCTCTCCTGCCGCTCGCTGTCGCCGGCCAGGCAACTCACTTGGCATTAGTTGCCGTGGCAAACGGCAGCACACCTCACGGGACGATCGTTCGTACCAGCATTAGCCTCTTCGATCAGGGGTTTGTGCAGGTCCTGGAGGCGTCAGTCACTGGGCTTATGCCCATGCAATCCTATGTACTGGCGCTTGCCGAGAGCCCTGACGGGTCCGGCGCGTTGCAGGCTCTCGCAAACTTCACGGCGAATCCTGCCGGCGCGGCCATCGTGAATTCGATCGGCCCCATCCGCCAGATCGTTCAAGCCGACCGTATTGCCGAGCGCCGTTATCTGGTCATTGCGATGCAAACGGCGGGTGGTCCTGGCAAGCCGGTCCAAATTCAGGAACCGTAGAATTGCCTGAACGCGACACGGATGCCAATCATAAATCCATCGGTACGGCGCGTCAGGTGTACGACGGGACCCTGACTTCCGACATTCAGGTCAATACTTTTCGTAACACCGAGCGATTATTCCCGGTGCGGGTCGTCAAGCATGGGCCCCACGTGCTCGCCCTGCCCAAGGCAGCCGTGCCGTTGATCAAGGTCGAATTCAGTTCCGGCGGCAAGGCCTACGACCTGATCGATTACATGGCCTTGAATCGCGTCACCGCGCTCTTGGTGCTGAAGAATGGCAAGATTGCCTACGAAGATTATGAAATGGGCAACACCGAGAGGACTCACTGGATGTCCATGTCCATTGCCAAGTCGATCACTTCTTCGTTGATGGGTGCGGCGATTCGGGATGGACATATCAAGAGCGTCGATGACTCGGTGACCCAGTACGTCACGGAGCTCAAGGGCAGCGCATACGACGGCGTCAGCATTCGAAACCTGCTGCAAATGGCCTCGGGAGTGAAGTGGGACGAGACGTATACCGACCCTGCGTCGGACCGGCGCCACATGCTGGAGGCGCAGATTGCGCAGCGCCCCGGTGCAATCCTGGATTTGATGGCCAAACTCCCGCGCGCGGGCACGCCAGGTACGCTCTGGAATTACAGCACCGGAGAGACTTTCGTCGCCGGCGCCGTGGTGAGCTCGGCGGTCGGCCGCTCCCTTTCGCAATATTTATCGGAGAAAATCTGGAGCAAGGCCGGCATGGAGTCCGACGCAACGTGGTGGCTGGAATCCCCCAACGGGCAAGAAATCGGCGGCAGCGGCTTAAGCGCCACCCTGCATGATTATGGGCGCTTTGGGCTGTTCCTCATGAACAGGGGAGTAGCTGGCGGCGAGAAAATTTTGCCCGATGGCTGGGTGCAGGACGCCGGCAGCAGCAAAATGATCGGCGGAAAAAGAGTTGACTACGGGTACATGATTTGGCCGTTCGCAGCAAGTCCCGGTTCCATAAACGAAGGCGCCTTCAAGGCGTACGGCATTTACGGCCAGAATGTCTACGTCAATCCCCGAGAGCACGTCGTGATCGTCGTGTGGAGCGCGCAGCCCAAGCCCGGCGGCAAGGCCGTGATCGAGGATGCGGATTTCTTCGCGGCTACGACGCTCGCCGTTCGATAGTATCTGACCGCATCGGGCTGTGCGCCTTCAGCGTGCGCGCTTCTTGCTGCGGCGCGCGGCGGGCCTCGACGGCATTGCGGCGATGGCGATGGATCGACGTGCCCATGCGCTGCACTCTTCGGCGTCTTCGAGAATATCCGCCGGCACTTCGTAGTAGCTCATGCTGAGTTGGGGCTTGTTGGCATACGGGCGAAAGCGGCCCATGCCGCGCGTCTCGTAGTCGCCGCGGTTTGCATCGTTCACTTTGAAATACAGGGTATCGCCCATGACGATGGCGAAGAAACGCTGGTCTTGATATAGACCGACGCCGCCGAACATGCGCCGCGGCGTGACATCCTTAAGTCGCTGCAGTTGCTCCAATACGAATTGCAAGTATTCGTCGGTGACGGTCATTCGCGCCCCTCCTGCATCGACAGTCCACACGCAATATCTTACGATTCGACCCATGAATTGGAAGCTGCATCTGCCGGAGATCTTTCTCGGCATTTCCTTAGGGATGATTGCGATCGAGGCGGCCTTGAGCAGCCTGGCGGTGGTCATTGCTCGCTATCGCACGGCTGACACGTTTGCCTCGCTCGGCATGCAGGCGGGCAATATTGCCATGAACCTGTTGATGGCCGGAATCGTATTCACCGGTCTAACTGCGGCCTACAAGTTCCGTTTGTTCGACATATCCCCGAGCTCGGCATGGGCCTGGCTGGCGATCTTCTTTCTCGATGACTTCATCTACTACTGGTTCCATCGCATCAGTCATGAGTGCCGTTTCTGGTGGGCGGCGCATGTGAATCATCACTCGTCGCAAGAATACAATTTGTCCACGGCGATCCGACAATCATGGACCAGCGTCGTCGTGGGCACCTGGACGCCGTGGATTCCGCTGGCGCTGCTGGGGTTTCCGCCGGCGATGATCCTGGCGCAGCAAGGCTTCAATCTGTTCTATCAGTTTTGGATCCATACCGAAGCCATCCGACGCATGCCGGCCTGGTTCGAATACCTATTCAATACTCCCTCGCATCATCGAGTACACCATGCGTCCAACGCGCGCTACCTCGACCGCAACTACGCCGGCGTGTTGATGGTCTGGGACCGCCTGTTCGGTACCTTCGTGGCGGAACGCGACGATGAGCCGCCGCGCTACGGGATTGTCAAGAACATTGATACATT
The DNA here is from genome assembly GCA_040004115.1 of Gammaproteobacteria bacterium. Taxonomy (GTDB): domain Bacteria; phylum Pseudomonadota; class Gammaproteobacteria; order Steroidobacterales; family Steroidobacteraceae; genus Bog-1198. Next base: position 20,694 of record JBDUBO010000011.1, read on the forward strand.
CAATCCCGTTCGCATTGCCTTTCACGAATGGGCGGCCATCGTTCGGGAGGTGTTTGCCGCGGGCTCGGTAAACGAGGCATTGGGCACGATTTTTGGTCCGCCCGGCTGGCGCACCGACGGCCGGGGGCTCACGTCGAAAAATATCCGCGCCGAATGGAGAGCACGCCATGCAACAAGGGCCTGACCCCGACAAGGATACTTGGGTGAGCGGTAGCGGCGGCTTTGATTTGACGTCGATCCGTGCCGGCGAATGATGCACACCGCATGAGTCGCCGCCCGCGATCACCGCTTATGTCCATTGCCGCGGCGTTGTTTGCCATCGGGTATCTGTGCGTCGCCGACGGCGCGTCGGCGCGTCATCGCAGCCACGTGAGTACTGCCGAGTCCGGCGACTTCGCCTACTACCTGCTGTCGCTGTCTTGGTCGCCCGCATTCTGTTTGTCGTCACCAAACGCCAAAGAGTGCAACGGACCTCGGCGCTATGGATTCATCGTGCACGGGCTTTGGCCGCAAAACGAACAGGGTTGGCCGGAACACTGCGACATGCACCGTCAGGTACCCGACGAGGTGGTGCAGGCCGTCGCCGACGTAATGCCCGCTCGAGAGCTGGTTTACCACGAATGGTCGGCGCACGGGACGTGCAGCGGGCTGGAGCCCGCCGCGTACTTCGAATTGCTGCGCCGCGCCTATGCGAGCGTCACCATTCCGCGGGAGCTGCTGCGGCCGGCTCAGGCGAGTGAGCAGTCGCCGGCCGTCATCGCCGACGCATTCTTGCGCGCCAATCCGCGCATTCCCTTGCAATCGGTGGTGGTCACCTGCACGGGACAAGAAGTACCACGACTGCGTGAGGTTCATATTTGCCTGAGGCGCGACCTGACGCCGCGCAGCTGCACCGCCGACGTGGTTCGCGCCGCCTGCCGAGCGTCCCAAGTCATCATTCCACCGATTCGCTGAAGAGGACCTATGGATAGACCGCCGCTACCGCCATTTACCTTGGAAACAGCCACGCAAAAAGCGCGCATGGCCGAAGACGCGTGGAATACACGCGATCCGGCGCGGGTCGCCCTTGCCTACACGCCGGACAGCCGCTGGCGTAACCGCGCCGAATTCCTTCAAGGCCGAGATGCCATCCAGGGGTTTTTGTCGCGTAAGTGGGCCCATGAGCTGGACTACCGGTTGATCAAGGAGCTCTGGGCATTTCGCGACAATCGAATAGCCGTGCGCTTTGCCTACGAATGGCATGACGACAGCAGTCAGTGGTTTCGCAGCTACGGCAACGAAAACTGGGAGTTCGACGAGCACGGCCTGATGAGCTTGCGGATCGCCAGCATCAACGATTTGCCCATCGCCGAGACCGATCGGCAGTATCGCTGGCCGCTGGGGCGCCGGCCGGATGGACACCCGGCCTTGAGTGAGCTCGGGCTGTAACCCAAGGCTCCGCTTGCCTTTTGAGGCCTCGGGCGCCATGTAGGAGTGATTGGCCGCGCGCCGCGACACCGGCCTATGCAGGCGGTCCGATATCTGAAGTAAGATGAATGGGATGGAACGACACGACTCTAGCGGGCATGAGCATGACCACGGCGACGAGCACGCGGCTGAGCAAGGGCATGACCCCAATCATGCTCAAGGGGGCGGGCATGCCCATGGGCATGGCCACGCGCATGGTATCGCCACCCACAGCATCAATACCCGGATGGCGATTGCGGTCGGGCTCAACTTGGTTTTCGTTGCCATTGAGGGTGGTTTTGGCTTTCTGTCAAATTCGGTGGCCTTGATCGCGGACGCCGGTCATAATTTGAGCGACGTTCTGGGACTGGTGTGTGCTTGGACCGCCATGTATTTGGGGCGTCGGCCGCCGGGTGCCAGGTTCACCTACGGCCTGGGACGATCCTCCGTATTAGCGGCTCTCGCCAATGCCGTGCTGTTGTTGTTGGCCTGCGGCGCCATCGCCTGGGAGGCCATTGGCCGCCTTGCGTCGCCGCCCGCCGTCGCCGGCGCTACGGTGATGTGGGTGGCGGCCAGCGGCATCGTTATCAACGGTCTATGCGCCTGGCTGCTGCACGCCGGCAGTCACGGCGACTTGAACCGTCGCACTGCCTTCATCCACATGCTGGGGGACGCCGCCGTATCCGTCGGCGTACTACTGTCGGGTGCGCTGATTTTATATACCGGCTGGAGCCGGCTGGACCCCATCGTCAGCTTGTTGATCGTCGCGGCGATTTTGCTGAGCACATGGGGATTGTTGCGGGATTCCCTGCACCTATCGCTGGATGGCGTGCCGGCGAGCGTTAATTCCACGGCGGTGATGTCTTTCTTATCCCATCAGCACGGGGTGACCGACGTACACGATCTGCACATTTGGGCGCTCAGCACCACCAGCGTGGCCCTGACCGCCCACCTGGTGGTGCCTGATCGCGGCGCGGAAGACGCGCTCCTCGACTCCCTCACCCCAAATCTCAAACGCCGCTTCCATATCCACCACGCCACGTTGCAGATTGAACGCGACCGCTGCGAACACGGTTGCGAGGCGGAAGCGGAAGCGGAAACTGAGGCTGAAGCATGAAAAACACTTATGGACTTCTCGCTCTCGCCACGCTGGTCTTTTCGCAGCTCATCTACGCGGCGACGAATCAGGCCGAGACCGCTGCGGAAACCTCGGCAGTTGCATGGCTTAAGCTGGTGGATTCGGCCGACTATGCCGGCAGCTGGGATGCCGCGGCGTCGACATTCAAGCAGTCGATATCGAAGCCACAATGGGGTTCCGCCGCCGCCGGCGCGCGCGCTCCGCTCGGCAAACTATTGTCCAGGACCCTGCAAACCGCCCGATACACGAAGTCTCTACCCGGCGCTCCGGAAGGCGAGTATGTGGTGATAACCTTCGCGGCGGTATTTGAAAACAAGGCCGCCGCGGTCGAAACCATCACGCCGACGCGAGATGCCGATGGCGCGTGGCGTGTCTCCGGCTACTACATTCGCTAGGAACCGCTTTCTGACTCGGGCTTGCGGAACAGATAGTGCGACACCAGCCACTGCTGACCTTGGGCGTAACCCCACAATTCCGCGCAGGACATGAAGAACACCCTCCAGTAGACCCACCAGCGCCGCACCTGATCGGCACCGTAGGTCTGCGCCAGGATCGGTTCGATGGCGGCGCGGTTTTTATCCATGTTTTGCAGCCAGTGCTCGCTGGTCTGACTGTAGTGGCGGCCGTCCACCTGCCAATGCTCTTGGAGCTGCAAGTCCTTCTGGAAGTAGAGCAATAGATCGTCGCTCGGCATGATGCCGCCGGTGAAAAAGTACTTCGCCATCCAGTCGCTCTCATCGCGCACTTCGAAGGGATAGGCGTAAGTGCGGTGGCTGAAGATATGCACGAACAAGGTTGCCGCGGGTTTGAGCCAGCCGGCGATGCTCTGCATCAGCCATTCGTAGTTGCGCATGTGCTCGAACATCTCGACGGATACCACGCGATCGAACTGCACATCCGCCGGGAACGACAGTTGGTTGACGTCGCAGGTGATCACCTCAAGATTCTCGATCCCACGCGCCGCCGCACGCGCATCGATGAAGGCCTTCTGAGTGCGCGAATTGGATACCGCGGTGATGTACGAACGAGGATAGCGCTCCGCCATCCACAGAGACAGCGAGCCCCAGCCACAGCCGAGTTCGAGGATTTTATCCCCGTCCTGCAATGCCGCCCGCTCGGCTGTGAGCCGCAGCATGTTTTCTTCCGCCTGATCCAGAGTGTCGCCGGAATCGCGATAGTAGCCCGACGAATACTTGAGGTGACGGCCTAGCACGAGTTCAAAAAAGGCGCACGGCAACTCGTAGTGCTGCTGATTCGCCTCGGCGGTATTGATGGCGATGGGGCTGCTCCGCAGGCGCCCGATCAGCTTCATCAAATGCCGCTGTTGCGCTTCGAGGCTGCCCCGATGTTCCTCGGTGAGCCTTGCGTTGAGCAGCCGCCGTATGCCGAATCGCACCAGAAAATCAGGCAACAGGTTGCGCTCCAGCAGGCGCATTGACCAGGACAGCGGCATCGGCATGGCTGCAGTATTCATATGGCGGTCCTAGCTGATTTTCGCTGCGGCGCGCGCGAACACAGGCGTCAATAATTTATAGGACAGATAAACGGCAAAGGGAGCGACCATGATCCAGGCAAGGCCCGCATGCAGAATTGCGTCCCACAGCACCACAATGGCATGTCCGGCGCCGCCCGCCAAAAGAGCGAGTCCCTCCTTGATCGACAGCGGTTGGGGAGGCACACGCAGAATCCATTCGCCGAGACGGACGAAGGGAATTATCAGCAATACTTGCGTCGGCGCCATGACTGCTTGCACCAGCTGAATCGCCGGCAGGTTCAGGCGAAATGCCAGGGCGATGGCGGTGCAAAGAATGGTCGAGACGCCGAGAATCGGCATGTTACCCACCACCACGCCGATGGCGACGCATAGCGCCAGCCGATCCGCGGAGACACCCTGGCTCAACAAAGCCAGGAGAGGCGCGAGAATTCTGCGGCGCAGCCAGTCCTTCACGGAATGCGTCAGCGATTCCGCGTCGAGAGAATCGCCGCCGCATCCTGGTCGGGGCGCAATCGGATGAGCTGCAGCAGAACATAGGCCGACATGGCCATATTGCCCAGAAGCATGATGGCGATGAACCACGCGATCCTGGGTAACGACCGTGTCTCCTTGAAAAATACCCACACGTAGAAGGTCAGAAAGCCGAAATAGGCATCCATCAGGGTCGCGATGGTCCAATAACGATCCGATCCCGACGTCAAGCCGCCCCATTGCAGCACGGGCTGCTGCAAGCTTGCCCATCCCGTATACAGGAGCAATGACAGGAAAACGCCGGAGAACAGGATTTTTAAATTGGTTTTTGTCGACATAGGCGTACATTCCTAGCTTATTCGGTGAAAATTGCCCTTCGGATTCACCCTCTTCCAATATATCGATGTGGCTTAAGGCTGCCTGAGCCGTTACAGTCGATTCCAGGGAGAATTATGCATGTCCAATGAAAGCGCGATCCGCCGTGAAGTCGGCGCCATCGCCCTGATGTTTACGGGATTGGGTTCCATCATAGGCTCGGGCTGGCTGTTCGGCGCCTGGCGCGCTGCCCAGCTCGCGGGGCCCGGTGCCATATATTCCTGGATCATAGGGGCCGTGATCATCTTATTCGTCGCGTTTACGTATGCCGAACTCGGAGCCATGTTTCCCGAGTCCGGTGGCGCAGTGCGCTATGGGCATTATTCGCATGGGTCGCTGGTCGGATTCGTCGCCGGCTGGGCCGCGTGGATTGCCATCGTCTCGGTGATTCCGGTGGAAGCCGAGGCATCGGTGCAATACATGAGTTCTTGGCCCTGGGAGTGGGCTCAGCAACTGTACGTGCACAAGGCCAACGGGCAGGGCGAACTCACCGTGCCCGGCCTATCCATTGCTGCCGTGCTGGTTGTGATCTATTTCCTGCTCAATTTCTGGAGCGTGAAGGTTTTCGCCGATACCAACAGCGCCATCACTTTCTTCAAGCTCATCGTACCCGCGGCCACCGCGATCGCGCTGATGTGCACGGGCTTTCACTGGGAAAATTTCAGCGTTGGCATTCACGGCGGCCAGCACACCGGAAATCTTGCTTCCATCCTGACGGCGGTTGCGACCAGCGGCATCATTTTCAGCTACAACGGCTTCCAGAATCCCGTGAACCTTGCGGGCGAGGCTCGAAATCCCGGGCGCAGCGTGCCGTTTGCGATCTTCGGGTCAATTGCGCTGTCCACGGTGGTTTACTTGTTGCTACAGGTGGCCTTCCTGGGCGCCGTGGCGCCTGATCGTTTGCATGAGGGCTGGGCAGCACTCGAGTACAGTTCGCCGTTCGCGCAATTGGCGCTTGCCCTGAATCTAAACTGGCTGGCATTACTGCTGTACGCGGATGCCTTCGTCAGCCCCAGCGGCACCGGCACCACCTATACCGCGACCACCGCCCGCCAAATCTACGCCATGGAACGCAGCGGCACCGTGCCTAAGGTGCTCGGCCGCGTGCATCCGCGCTTCGGCATACCGCGGCCGGCCATGTGGTTCAATTTGCTGGTCTCCTTCATTTTCCTGTTCTTCTTTCGCGGCTGGGGCAAGCTCGCGGCGGTGATTTCGGTGGCCACCATCATCACCTACCTGGTGGTGCCGATCAGCGTGATGGTGCTGCGGCGCACCGCACCCAACTTCCATCGGCCGCTGCGCGTCCCGGGCTTGAGCGTGCTTGCGCCAATCGCGTTCGTGCTCGCCACTTTGATGCTGTTCTGGGCACGCTGGCCACACACCGGCGAGATCATGCTGCTGTTGATTCTGCCCATGCCCGTGTATCTGTACTACCAGGCCAAATCAGGTTGGCCTAATTTCGGACGGCAGATGCGCGCCGCCTGGTGGTTGATCACCTATTTGATGGTGATCACCGCACTGTCCTGGGCCGGCAGCAAGGAGTTTGAAGGGCACGACTACATAGGCTACGGTTGGGATCAACTGTGCGTGGCACTGTCCGCGCTGGTCTTTTATTTTTGGGGGCTCCGCAGCGGCTGGCGTACGCCGGCAGTCGAAGAGGCTGAGATCCGACACAGGCAATAAGCCGGGGATCACGCGAGCATCTAGCCGTTCAAAATGTGAGTGCTGACCGGCCAGGTCACTGGACTGGGCTCCACGCCGAGCGGCGAATCGTGAGTGGGATCGAAGGTGCTCAGCTGGCGTCGCATCCAGACGCCGAATCGTTGGTCGCTTGCAAGCCGTGCTTCGTCGCCGCCACGGGCATAATCCTGCAGCGCCTCTTCGTCGATCGCGATGCGGATCATCCGCGATCGCTTGCTCGCGCGAAACGCGTCCGCGGGCAGACGCCAAGAGGCAAGAATCATCATGTCCTGCCCGCCGCGCGGCGTCAGGATGCGCGAGTCCTCCGGTAGCTGCTGTTCAACAAGATTGCGAAAATGGCTGCTGTAGTCTTTCATCGAATCTGGGTTATTCGTTTTGATCCACCGCGCCGATATCCTACTCGAATCAATCCATCCTGTGCATCAACGTCTCCCGGCGACGACGCGACAGGGCACCGTGCGCGGACTACCAAGCCTAAGGGCGTGGGCGCGCGCGACGCGTGGGCTCGGCGGTGTACGGATCTTCCGGCCAGTAATGCTTCGGGTATCGACCCTTCAAGTCCTTCTTGACTTCGTGATATCCGCGCTCCCAAAAACTCACGAGGTCACGGGTAATCTGCACCGGACGCCGCGCCGGCGACAGTAATTTCAGCAACAGCGGCACTCGTCCGGCGACGACGCTCGGTGTCCGGCTCAATCCGAACATTTCCTGCAGCCGCACCGACAAGGTGGGAGTGTCGCCGTCCTGGTAGTCGATCGGTATATTGGAGCCGCTCGGGACCGTGAAATGCGTCGGTGCCTCCCGCTCCAGGATCACGCCTTGTGCGTAGCTCAAACGAGATCGCAGGGCATTACTCAAGTCCATCCGCGCAAAATGCGCGCGGCGGGTGAAACCCGCGATCCACGCTGGCGCCCACGCATCGAGGCTCGCAGCAAGCGCCGCGTCGCTCACGTCAGGCCAGGGCTCCGGCGACGCGACCGCATGCTCCCGCATCAGCATCACGCGCGCCTGCCACTGCCGCAAGTCTGGGGTCCATGGCAGACCTGCCGACCCCAATTGCCTTGCACCGTCGAGCGCCGCAGCCTGCAGCGCTTCGCTGTCGGGGTTGCGCAGCTCGCTCGACTCCAAGACCAGCGCGCCCAGACGGCGCTCGCGCCGCGCGCGGATCGCCTGGTCCCGCTCGTCCCACAGTATCGCGGAATGATCGAGGATTTGCGCCGAAAATTGCTTTTCGAGGTCCGCAATACGCACGGGTGCGGCAAGAAAAATTCGAGACTCACGTTCCGCGCCGTCCAGCTCGGCCGCGACGATGTACTCGGCCTTGGACAGTGCCTGTGGTTCGCCAAAGCGTGCGCCGCGGCCATTCGCCAGCAAGTACCGCCCGCCGTCGCCGCGCGCCTGGCCGATACGATCGGGATAGGCCCATGCCAAGAGAACTCCCGCGGCATCGTGCGGATCCGCGGTGTCCCGCCGCTCAGGCGCGAAGCCGCGCTGCCATTGCGCAGAACTGCGCGCTGCCTGCGTCATGGCCCGCTGGTCCACGGTAATTCCCGGCGGCGGGTTGCGAACTTCGCCGCGCAACACGGCTACCCTGAGGCGCACGTCTGCGTCGCGTGCGCCAATCCCCGCACGCAAGATGTCGCGTTCGCTCAAGATGGCGGCGAGGTCGCAGGCCAGACGCGGCGCGCCGAGCGCGTCGGCCATGACGAGCATGTGCGCCAGCCTCGGGTGGAGTCCGAGCTTCGCCAGCTTTCGTCCGTGCGTTGTGACCCGAGCGGTGGAATCGATGGCTTCGAGCTGCCGCAACAAATCGCGTGCCTGCGCCAGCGGCGCTGCGGGCGGCGGATCGAGCCATGAAAGACTGGCCGCGTCCATTGCACCCCAGCAGCTCAATTCCAGCGCCAGCGGGGCGAGGTCGGCATGCAAGATTTCCGGCGCCGTCTGCGGCGCCAGCGATGCCTGTGTCCCCTCTGACCATAAACGATAGCAGTGGCCGGCGCTCAAGCGGCCGGCGCGCCCGCGGCGCTGATCGGCGGCCGCCTGCGACACCTTGGTGGTCACGAGGCGGCTCATGCCGGTAGCGGGATCAAATTCCGCATAACGGCGCAATCCCGAGTCGACGACGATGCGAATGCCTTCGATGGTCAGGCTTGTTTCCGCAATGCTCGTGGCGAGCACGATTTTTCGCCGTCCGGCGCGCGCCGGGGCAAGGGCTGCTTCTTGCGCAGCACCCTCGAGATCGCCGTACAGGGGCAGCACGCTCACATCCCGATCAAGGCCCGCATCCTCGAGGGCTCGCTGCACCCGCCGGATCTCCGCAGCGCCGGGCAAGAAGCAGAGTATGTCGCCCTCGTGCTCGCGCAGCGCCCCGCGCACCACTTGAGCCGTTTGCTGTTCGAGAAATATCTCCGGACGCCGTGCCACGTACTGCGTCGCCACTTCGAAGCTGCGGCCGCGGGCTTCAATGATGGGTGCATCGCCGAGCGGCGCGGCGCCGCCTGCGAGCGAGGCATCTCCAAGCAGCTTGGCGATGGGCTGCAAATCCAACGTCGCCGACATCACCACCAGGCGCAAATCCTCGCGCAGGTTCCGCTGACTTTCGATGCACAGCGCCAAGCCCAGATCGGCATTCAGACTGCGCTCGTGAAACTCGTCAAAGATCACGCAGCCGATGCCGGCGAGCGCGCAGTCCTCTTGCAGCATGCGCGTGAGAATGCCCTCCGTGACCACTTCGATGCGGGTCTCGCGGCTCACCCGGGTTTCCAGCCGTGTGCGAAACCCCACGCGCCGTCCCACCGGCTCTCCGAGCAGGTACGCCATTCGCCCGGCAACGGCGCGCGCCGCGATGCGCCGCGGCTCGAGCATCAAGATTTTTTGTCCCGTCAGCCAGGGGCTGTCGAGCAGGAAGAGGGGCACGATGGTGCTCTTACCGGCACCTGGCGGGGCCTCGAGCAGCACGCTGCACCGGGTTGTCAGGGCCTCGGCCAACGCCGGCAGGGCCTCATTGATCGGTAAATCGGGTAGCGGCGGTAGGCTCACGGATGCCTAAGATAACCCATGGGCCGGCATCGAGATGCAGCAGGAGGAGGGGCGCGCCACGCTGTGCATGTTAAGATGCGCGCCGTCGGGCCTGTAGCTCAGTTGGTTAGAGCAGGGGACTCATCAATAAATGGTGCCTTCGCATCGCAAGGTGCGAAGTGGACGGGATGAATTCAGGGAAACCTCAACAGCGTGGAGCTGCTGGCAACCCTGAGCCAAGCCGGCGGTGCACCGTCGGAAGGTGCAGAGACTACCTGAGCGCGTTCAAGTCGCGCTTAATGACAGGCTAGAGCGTCCCGCACCCCACTGGGGTGAAGAGATAGTCCACTCCCTCCGGAAACGGCGGGGCAGAGTGAATCCCTTGGTCCTCGGTTCGAGTCCGAGCGGGCCCACTAATTCTCGAGAGCCGGGGACGATCGGTAACGATCGGGTATCACCTACCGCTGGACCCTGCTTCCCTCCCACGTCGATTCGATCTAGTCTACGGCTACAGCCGCGGCCGCGAGATCTGTTTCGCGCGTGGTTTTCTTGAAGGGCACTCAACACCAAAAAACAATCGGCTTGCCTAACGTCGGCGATTTCACCAATGCATTCGCCAGTTAGGACGGGGAAGCCGCTAGGGGTAAAAAATCATGAAATCAGTTCCGATAGTCTCAATGTGCGCACTCACCATCTGCTCGCTGCAGTCGGCCAGTTCGTTTGCCAACGGCGCAACGCACCATCCGAAGATGGCGACCGCTGCCCCGCTCGCACGCACCGCGTTTCCGAATGGTCTGCTCAGTAAGGGAGGCGATCCGGGCGATGACGACACTGCGATATCGGTGGCGCCGAATCTCTCCGCATTATGTCAATCTTATATCGGGAAACTGAACACGTATGAGGAGCCGCGCCCCAATGTCGATCAGATCAATCACGATACGTTCGTGCAGGCCGGTACCCAATTAGGCTGCGACAGCGCGCAGAATGAAACCACCATCGCCGTCAACCCCGCCAATCCGCGGAATTTGGTGGCCGGGACCAATGACTACCGACTTTTCAATACCCGTGAAGGGCGCAATGACGGCTCGGGCTGGGCTTACACCACGTTTGACGGCGGGCGCAGTTGGCTCGATGTTCAATTGCCGCATCTGACCTACCAGACCGATGCAAAAGGTCTGCTGTCCGATATGGATTCGGCGGGCGATCCCGCCGTTGCATTCGGTCCGCACAACACCGTGTACTACGCCAACCTGGTGTTCAGCCGCCTGGACAGTGCCAGCGGCGTGACCGTCAGCAAGTCCACCGACGGTGGCCGCACCTGGGGCGAGCCCTCCATCGTGCATACCGACGGCGTGGACGCGAGCGGAAATTCGCTTCCCACTCCTTTCTTCAATGACAAGGAATGGATCACCGTCGATCAGCACACGGGTACGGTGTACGTAACCTGGACGTCGTTCGGCCCCAACGATTCGCCCATTCTGGTGTCACGTTCCACCGACGGTGGAAAAACGTGGTCAGCGCCTGTCGCCGTGAATCCATCCTCGACATTCACACCCGGCGGCATCACGGCCTACAGCAGCGGCTCCAATCCCCAAGTCAATCGCCGCGGCGACTTGTTCATCGCCTACGAGTCCGCGGTGTGCCAAACACTCGCCTGCGACCAGGCTACCGACCATGACGCTGTGATCATAGCGACTTCTCGTGACGGCGGGCTTACCTTCACGAACAAGGAGGTCGCCTATGACTACGATTTCCCCTTCAACGAGGATACCGGCCGAGACTCGCTCACAGGCGAGAATTTCCGGATCAACAGCTTTCCGCAGTTGGCCATTGACCCCGTCACCGACGCGCTCTACGCAACGTGGGCCGACGACCGCAACGGTCTGTATGACTCCTCCGGCAGTTCCGTCAAGAGTAACGGCGATGTATTCATCGTCGCATCGAAAGACGGTAAGCGCTGGTCACCGACGATCTCGGTGGGCACGGCCGCGGATGAAGTCTATCCCGCCATCGCCGCTTACGGCGGCACCGTGGCCGTGACTTTCTACACCCGCACCTACGATGCGAGCGGCATCGGTCTCGATGTTGCGTACGTATCGGGCGAGGCAGAAGACTTGGGTGGCCTGGGCGAGCACAGGGTTCACCGCGTCACCTCGCAAACATCGAATCCGCAGATTCAATTCGTGGGGGTCGGCGCGGTCACCGGCAACACACTGCAAGGAGTGTTCATCGGCGACTACACCGCGGTAGCGCTTGGCGCCGACCACGTGTTGCATCCGAGCTGGACCGACTTCCGCGGCAACCCCGGCGTTACCGCCCCGAACCAGGATGCTTACACGCAATCGGTCAAACTCGATAATTGATTCGCGGCTCACGCCTGAAATGGGGGCGGCGGATCGCAACGCCGCCCCCTCCGGCCGCATCTATCCGTTGCACCCATCGACTAGAACAGGTGTTTACGCTGTAATTTACCTTATGATTAAATACGAATCGCAACTGGACGCGGTCTTCGTGGCACTCGCCCACCCAGACCTGAAGGTGCTCGAGAGGGCCCAGTTGATCAGCCGCAGCAAGACCGCCCAGTGGCGGCCCTGCCAATTGGAAGCGGCTCCCTTGAAAACAGCGTCACTCTGGATCGAGCAACAGCGAAAAGTCTGGGAATTCCGTCTCGACCGCTTGGAAAAACATCTGCATAGCGTGCAAAAGCAGCGGGGAAGTAGCGATGGCCGAGGATGAAAAAGAACGCGAGCTGGTACTGCAGCGGGAAATGCCTTTTTCCGACTCTGCGCCAGCGTTATCCCAGCATGAAATCCCGCGACGAGGTGGTCAACAAGTACGGTGCGGTCGAGGGCGGCAAACAGCAACTGTTGAAGCTTGAGGCCTACGTCAAGGCTAACCTGACCCGTAATCGCATACCTTGAGGCTCTGAGCATGACGATCGCCCTCTACGGACATCCCTTCTCCTCGTACACGCAGAAAGTGCTCATCGCGCTGTACGAGAACGGCACGCCTTTCGAGTTTTGTTGCATCGGGCCGGATACGCCGCAGCATTCGGCCGAGTGGCTGCGGCTCTGGCCGCTGGGCAAGTTCCCTCTGCTGGTGGACGGCGAACGCAACGTGGTCGAGACCAGCATCATCATCGAGTACCTACACCTCGTGCATCCCGGACCGGTGCGCCTGCTGCCGGCGGAGCCGATGCCCGCGCTGGACGTGCGCTTCCTTGACCGCTTCTTCGATCTGCACGTAATGACCCCGGTGCAGCATGCGGTGGGCGGTGCGCTGACGGGTGACCCGGTGAAGCGCCGAGAAGGATTAGCCGTTGCTGTGGAAAAGCTGGAACTCGCCTATGCGTGGCTCGAAGGGCAGCTTGCCGGCAGGACTTGGGCCGCTGGTGCGGATTTCACGCTGGCGGACTGCGCGGCCGCGCCCTCGCTGTTTTACGCAGACTGGACCAACCAGATTTCCGAGGCCTATCCGATACTGTGCGCCTATCGCGCGCGGCTGCTCGCCCGTCCGTCCTTCGCCCGGGCGGTGGAGGAGGCGCGGTCCTTCCGGCCATACTTTCCTTTGGGAGCGCCGGATCGAGATTGAAGGGCACTGAGGTTCTGAAACTGGCGAAATAAGTCCATCAATTGGATGGATAATGAATCTGTTGAGCAGCGCTCCGCAGGGCGCGGATTTTTCCTGCGTCGGATAATTAGAGGACTAGCGATGAACAAGAACACCATCTGCCTGTGGTACGACCATGGCGCAGAAGAGGCCGCGCGTTTTTACGCCCGGACCTTTCCCGACAGCACCGTTGGCGCGGTGCACCGGGCGCCGTCCGACTTTCCAGGAGGCAAGGCGGGCGACGTCTTGACGGTCGACTTCATGGTGTGCGGCGTGCCGTGCCTTGGCCTCAACGGCGGGGACAGGTTCAAGCACAGCGAGGCATTCTCCTTTCAGATCGCCACCGACGACCAGGCGGAGACCGATCGTTATTGGAGCGCGATCGTCGGCAACGGCGGCGCGGAAAGCGCGTGCGGCTGGTGCAAGGACAAATGGGGCCTCTCGTGGCAGATCACGCCGCGCGTCCTGACCGAGGCAATGGCCAGGGGCGGCGACGTAGCGAAGCGAGCGTTCGAGGCCATGATGAAGATGCGGAAGATCGACGTCGCCAAGATCGAGTCGGCGGTGCGCGGCGGCTGATCTGCGCTTAGAAATGACCGGATCCAACAAGGCCGTCTTTCTCAGTTACGCGTCCAGGGACGCAGATGCCGCATGTCTGATTTGCGAGTCGTTGCGAGAGGCCGGGCGAATGGCATTTCCGAGTCCTGTTAGGTAGAAGCCGTTATGGAGACATCGGATGTCCAAAAGATGATCGCCAAAAAGGAAGCGCTGCTCTGGTCCCGCTAATTCGTATACGATAGCGCTGCCGCTTGAGAATGGCAGGCGACCGATTTGCGCCTGGCGGTTTATCGGCCGCATTCTGAATATATGATCTGGAACAATAAATATCAGGGGCTTCCATGAAGATAGGAGTTCTGCGGATAACGGTCGCTGCGGTGCTATTCGTCACTCTTGGGTTCGCCACGGACAATGTACAGGCGGACGTCACCATTGAGCGCAGCATCGCCGTCGACGGCGTCGGGGCAATGGCGTTCGCGAATATGTCCGGCACCTCCAAGACCATCATTTCCGGCGACAAGTCGCGCACCGACAGCGACATGAAGATGCAGTCCAAAATCATTGGCTTTCTGGCTCGCAACACCGTAGGTCCAAGCGCCGACATCGTGCTGCTCGATCAGGACATGCTCTACCACCTTAACCTGGGCAAGAAGGAATACACCGAGACGACGTTCGAGCAGATGCGCGCAATAATGCAGAAGGCGTCTGATCAGATGAATTTAAACGCAGAAAAGAGGCAGCCGTCCGCGGTAGACCAGTCCAAGTGCCAATGGCTGCCGCCCAAGGTGGTAGTGAATAAGACAGGTGAGAAGGCACAATTCGCCGGCTACGATTCCGAGCGCGTTACCGTCACTGCGTCGCAGCCATGCGAAGACAAGGAAACGGGATCGATCTGCGAAGTTGCATTGGTAATGGATCAATGGACGTCAAACGAATTCTCGGAGAACGCCGAAGCACGGAAGTTCTATAACGCTTACGCCATGAAAATGGGCATGGACCCTTCGAATTCTCAGGACGCGTCCCAAAGAGCGAAGGCTCTGTTCGGTCAGTACAAAGGCATCTGGACAGAGATCGCTTCAAAGATGCGGGACGTGAAAGGATATCCCTTGAAAAGCAGCTTTACACTGGCGCTCGGGGGCGCTCAGTGCAAAGACTCAAAGCCCGACCAGGCGCAATCGAACCGGTCTGACGACGCTTCGGCCAGCCCGAGCGGCATCGCAGGCGCGTTGGCAGGCAAACTCGGTGGCCTGTTCCATAAAAAGAAGGACGACCCGGACGCACCTGCCGCACAAACTACGCCCGCCGTTACGCCTGTCGCTCTGCCGGAAGGCGATGTGTCTTTGATGACCGTGTCATCACAGCTGGTTTCGGTGTCTTCAATTGGCGCGAGCGCCGACGCGTTCATCGTTCCAGTGGATTTCAAGAAACAAGAGCTGAAGACGCAATGAACCAAGGGCATCACCTCACTTGAAATAAGAGATTATTGCGGCATCCCTGACAACCGTGCAGACAGCTTCTCCCACCCATAAAACGTGGTGAATGTCCTGATTGGAGTAGCGACAAGTGCTGCGCGCTTGTCGCGATGAACCTTCAAAGAACACGAAAGGGAGCTCTTGAAAGCCATGAACTGCGGTGAGGCCGTAATGAAATTACTCTCGGCCTATAAGGTCGACACCGTGTTCGGCATGGCAGGGACGATGACGGTCGAGTTGTATCGCGGCATCGCACTCGCAGGGATCCGGCATGTGCAGTGTCGCAATGAACAGGGCGCCAGCCTCATGGCAGACGGGTATGCGCGCGCGACTGGAAAGCCCGGCGTATGCACCATCATCGCCGGCCCCGGCGTCACCAACGCGGCCACCGGTATCGCCCAGGCTTATTGCGATTCGCAGCCCATGCTCGTGTTGTCCGGAGCCTGCGCCACACAGACTCAGGGGAAAGGCTGGGGACCGATCCACGAACTTGCAGATCAAGCCGCGGTGACAACCGGGTTCACCGCATTCAGTTCCATGGTGCGATATCCGGAAGACCTGCCGGAATTGATTGCCCGTGCCTATGCGGTGTTTCGCGGCAGCCGGCCGCGTCCGGTTCATTTGTCGCTGCCGCGGGATGTGCTGCCGCTGCCGGTCGCGGCCGGTTGGAAGACCCGCCGCTCTCCGTCCCTGCCTATGCCCGATCCGGCGACGATCGAGGAGGCCGCGGATCTGCTGGCACGGGCAAAGCGCCCGCTGATTCTGGTCGGCGGCGGCGCGGTCGGTACACGCCAGTCCCTGACCCACATCGCCGAGTACATCGGGGCTCCGGTACTTTCCACCAATGCCGGCAAGGGCATACTTCCGGAATCGCATTCGTTGTCCCTGGGCGCCTCGATCGTGCGAAAGTCCAGCCAGGACGCGCTGGCCGATGCCGATGTGGTTCTGTTGGTGGGCTCGGAAGTCGGCATGGGCGACAGCTTCTTGCCGACACTCGATATTCCAGGCGACATCGTGCGGATTGACATCGATCCCATGGAACTCACTTCGGTGTATCCAGCCGCGGTGCCCATTCAAGCCGATGCCCGTGCCGCGATGATCGCCCTATGGTCCGCACTCTCGGGCCGCAAGCCTGCTTCGCAGCGGCCGCAAGGAGAGATCCGGACCAGGGATGTTCTCGCGCACATAGCCGCGACAATGAGCGAGGTGGAAAAAAAGCACGCACGCGTGTGGAAAATCGTGCGTTCAGTTCTTCCTGCGGACGCGATCGTGATGGGCGATGCTTCGCAGATCGTGTACTCCGGCTCTTACGCCATGCCGATGGAACAGGAGCGCTGTTGGTACTATTCCGGCACCTACTGTGCGCTGGGTGTGGCCTTGCCCATGGCCATCGGCGCCAAGATCGGCGCGCCGCATCGGCCGGTGCTCGCCGTCGCCGGCGACGGCGGGTTCATGTTCACCGTCAACGAGCTAGCCACCGCGGTGGAAGAACGCCTCGCGCTGCCGGTCATTGTGTGGAACAACGACGCCCTGAAGGCGATTGTGGACGAGATGGACGAGCGGCATATTCCGCGCATCGGTGTGGAACCGAAAAGCCCCGACTTGCTGACATTGGCGAAGAGCCTCGGTTGTAATGCCGTTCGTGCGGCGAGCGCCGATCATCTGGCGCAATCGCTGCGGGACGCTCTCGATGCGGATCGTCCCACTCTGATCGAAGTCCGTGAAGATAGCCCCTGGCTAGCGGCATAAGCCACTGGGTCTGGCCGACCGCGTCTAGCCGACCGCGTCTATGCAGGGTTTTCTAAACGTGGGAGCACGCGGTGTAGGTTAGCCGGGATCATGCGCGCGAGGACGTCGCAGCGGGTTCTGGTCGTTAATCTGGTCGCGTGGACGGTAGGGCGCCTCGAGGAAGTCCCGCTCCGCGGCGTCGAGCTTAAGTCCCAGCGCCTCCACCGCGACGTCGAGGTGCTTGGTCTTCGCAGCACCCACAATGGGAACGTTGTGATGGCTGTTGCCCGCGACCCAGGCCATCGCGACGTGTGCGGCGCTCACCTCCCGGCGCGCGGCAAGCTCGCGCACGCGGCGCGCTATCTCACGATCGACTGCGTCGCCGTAGAATTCCTGATAGACATCGTGGGCGGTACGCGCGGTTCCCGCGGCCCCGGCGTCGCGCGCCAGGAAGCCGCGCGCCAAGGGACTGAAAGTCGTGACGGCAATTCCTTGGTCCCGGCAGTAAGGCAGCATCTCCCGCTCCTCTTCACGATAGAGCACGTTGTACTGGCACTGCATGTTGACGAATCGCGTCCAGCCGTTCATTGCCGCCGCGTGGTTCATCTTGGCGAACTGCCACGTGTACATCGTGGAGGCGCCGAGATAGCGCGCTTTGCCGGCACGGACGATGTCGTGCAGCGCCTCCATCGTCTCCTCCACCGGTGTAGCCGCATCGAAGGCATGAATCACGTAAAGATCGACGTAGTCGGTACCTATTCGCGCCAGCGACCGGTCTATTGAGGCCGCAATGTGCTTGCGCGACAGGCCGCGATCATTCGGGCCATCGCTCATCGGATAGTAGACCTTGGTGGCGAGTACGAGTCGCTCGCGCGCACTCATCTTGAGCAGGTTCTGGCCAACGACCTCCTCGTTACGGCCGACGGAATACCAGTCGGCCATATCGAAGAAGGTGATGCCGAGGTCGAGGGCGCGCCGCAGGATGGGAATCGAATCGTTCTCGTCCAGCACCCAGCCCTTCCAGGCGGAACTGCCCATCGACATCGTGCCGAGGCAGAGCTGCGACACCTTGAGGCCCGTCTGCCCGAACCGTGTGTAATCCATGCTAAACCCACTCCCGCCGTGTATTTGTTTTCGTGACGATTTGGTATTTTGACACGGTTCCGGCAGTGATCTAAATGTCGCAAAACGGACCAGGGCAGCCCGAATGGGGCGTTGGACTTTTCAGCCTCGTCGAATGGCCAGGGCTACGCTACGAAATGCGATGCGGTCACTCTGTACGATAGCGTACAGATCGATCCCGCAAACTATCGATGAAGACATTGCGGATTGAGTGCAAAATAAGTCCATAGGCACCTGGATGAACAAAATAACACCAAGAGATTTTCGCAATGCCTTCGTCGCGGTCATGAAGACCGAGGAAGACGGATTTCGAACGGCGATCGGCTTCGAGACGAAGTCTTATAATTACTTCATGCGATCGACCATCTATCCCAGGATTGGCAGACATCTCGGCTTGCTGTCTTGGAATAAGGAGTACTACACGCTCGATGGAATGCTCTATGAAGAGCGCGGCATGGACGACACCGGCAAATACGCCACCTATGCGAACTGGGTCTCAGTAGCAATCGAACACGAGAACGATGCAACCCGGGCACAGGAAACCATGAACAAGCTGCAGTTGTTCAACGCGCCGCTCAAGGTTCTGATCACTTACTCGGCAGCGGGTCCCGGCACCGATTCATTGTTGAGAAAGTACGAGAACATCATCAAAGCCTCCGATGTCTTCAATGATTTTGCGACTCTGAGGCAGCAACTGGTCATCCTGGGAACACCAAAAGCGGCAGCCGACTGGCGCTTTTACGCCTACGAAAATGACGGTTTTGTTTTGATGCTCCCGACCTGAAGTCGGCGGCTCGGCTGCGGGGCGCCACGGTCGCGGCTGCGCGCATCGTTCGCTCTAGTGAGCGCTCTCGTCGAGCGCGGCGACTTCGTCCGCAGTGATCCTGTCTTTGTAATGATTGCCGAAATTCGCACGGACATAGTTCACGACGGCTGCTATCTGCGCGTTGCTGAGTGTCGCGGGCGCGCCGGCGAATCCGATGGCGTGTTTGTCGCCAAAAGCCGGCATATTTCGCCTTCCCTTCAATATCGTGAGCGCCATGTATTGACGCGACCCCAAGCTCGGGTCCTTCGCGAGTGGCGGATAACGACCGGCGCCGACTGCACCCTGCGCGTCGGGCATGTGGCAACCTTGACAAATATGCTGGTAGACCTGCCTTCCATCGATCGCGTTGAGCGGCGTCGGATCCATGATACCCACGGTATCCGCGAGTGCCGACGCTTCCATAAAAACGGCGAGCATCAGTACGACAGAAACGACGACACCGGCGCAAAGGCAGCGCGCGGCTGTAGGAGACAGTGGTGGTCTGTTCATGCCGCGGCGCCCGCCGCCAGCGCCCGCCGATGCAGACGGTCAATCGCATCCAACGCCGAGGTGACTGCTCCCTCCTGCCACGCGGGCAGATAGGACGCGTGTTCTCCTGCCAGAACGATCCGACCGTCAAAGGCGCACAGATTATCGTAGTGCTCGGTCCGGTTGGCGTCAGACCATAGCCCGAAGCAACCCATTGCGGACGGCACCCGATGCCAGGCGACCGCGATCCCGTTCTCAAATTCTTTCGCGTATTGCGGATGAATTTGGCCGCCGAATTCGACGGTCTTGGCCACGCGTTCTTCGGGCGTCATCGACGTGAAGTCCATCGAATTGATCATGTCCCAGATATAGGCGCCCAGCAGTACACCCTTGCCGTCTGCGAAAAAATGACTGCTGGGATAGCTGATTTGACCGATCGGCAAGTCGGTATAGGTGATGCCGCCGTAGATCTGCTCGTCTTCCTCCCAGAAGCGTCGCTTGAACTGCAAGCCGACCTTAAGTCCCGTGCTATAGGGAACCGCGGCGATCGCCTTGGCCATGGGATCACCGACGTTCAACGGAATCTGGCTCAGAATCGACAGCGGTATCGTACAGACACACCAGTCCGCTCGCGCTGTCTGCCGGGCGGAACCCGCGGCAAGATCTTCAAACGTGGCGCTGACACCTTGCTCGTCTTGTCGGATCTCGACGATCTTGGCGTTGTAGCGGATTAAGGAGCCGAGCTCGCGCCCAAAAGCCTGACCCACCCTACCCATGCCGCCCACCGGCTGGAACATCGTCGTTTGCATGTCGTACATTTCACCGAGAGGCAGCGCTGCCCATAGCCCGGAGTTCAGCAGCTCCCCCAAGCCGACAGGCTCCGAGAAGACCGGCCGTGCACTCAAACCGCCGCCCGGATCGCGCTCGAAGCCACGCCGCTCGCTGCTGTCGGGACCCTTCACGAATCGGTAATTCTTGTCGAGCGCGCCCCAGAAGCGCAGCGAGTCGAGCAGTATCGCCCGATCTTCCGCCGTCACGTCGGCGTCGAGCGCGTTACTTCGGGTTGCCTTCGCCAGCAGTTCAGCGACATGTCCGCTGAAGTCCGCCTTGACGGCGCGCAATCGCTGCGGCTTGCCGCTGAACGCCTTGCGGCTGTGCACGTATGCGTTGTGGTTGATTTGCACAAACGGTTCCAGCGCGACGCCGAGCCGCTTGCAGTAGCTCAGCATTCCCTGGTGGTGATAGGGCAGCCGCCACGGACCCGGATTGATGTACAGGTCCTGATCGAACCGGCACTCCTGAGTCTGACCGCCCAATTCCGTGTAACGATCGCCCCCGCGCAGTGTCCAGTTGCGGCCGCCGGCACGGGCGTTGTACTCCAGGACTTGGACCTGGTAGCCGGCATTGCGCAATTCGTAGGCGGTCACGAGTCCGGCCATCCCCGCACCCAGCACCAGAACCGAAGCGCCCTGCGGTGCCGCGCTCAACTTGACCGGCCCGCGGTAATTCGATTCGGCCGCATAGCCCAGACTGTGCATGGCCTGGTACATCGCGGTACTTCCCGCGCTTAGCCCAATCATGGCGAGCAGCCGTCGCCGCGAAATTGATGTTGCCGATTTTTCCGTCATGCCAGCCACCTTCGAGCAAGGCGGACAGCATAGCGTGGAATGCCAGCGGCCGCTTAGCGACGCGGTGTATTTGCGCGGGGTCGCTATCTAGCGAATAGGATCGGCCGATTTTTGTCTACACTGTTGCTAATGGGCATTCATCTGCCGAATCGAATCAAGGCCTGGATCAACTGCATTGGGCTGGGGATCTGGATCTCGGGCGCCGCATGGCTGATCGTCCACTACTGGCTCGAGCCACCAGATGCGCTGGGCCTGCCTGTCAATCCGGCAGGTCCGTGGTGGCTCAAGGTACATGGAGCGTTTGCATTTCTCGCGATCTGGACCGGCGGCCTAGTGTGGGGCCTGCATGTTGTCAAAGCATGGCGCCGACGACGTCACCGGTGGAGCGGCGGCATACTCTTAAGCTCATTGATTCTGCTGATCGCCAGTGGCTATCTTCTGTACTACGTTGGTGAGGAGCGAGCGCGGCAGGGCATTTCACTGCTGCACTGGATTCTGGGGCTGCTGATTCCGATTGGATACCTAACCCACCGACTCGCCAAGCAGCTCCCACGCAGCCGTCATCGCTGAAGCCCTGCGACCTCCCGGTGGTGCGCCGGCGGGCCATTGGTTTTCCACTCAACGATTAGATGCCCGCGTAAGCCGCTGATTCACTAGGTTGGATTAGTTATTGCTAATACGAATCATTCTCATTATAGTTCGTTCTTAGATATACGGGGTCCCGCAGCCCGGATGCCGTCGAGGATCGCAACCCAATGAAAATCAAACTTCGCTACTTCGCTGCCTTAGTCACCGCGGCCATCGCGATGCCCGTGGTGGTCGGTGCTGCGGAGCCGTCGCCCGTCAATCCGGACCTCGTGCGCAAGCTGGAACAGCGCCTCGACGAGATGCAACTGCAATTGGGTGCGATGAAGGCGCAGATTCAGGAGTTGAAGTCGCAGAACCAGGCGTTGAAAACCGCCCAGCAGCAACTCGCCCTGTTGCCGCAAGCGGCGCTTGCCCAAGTGGCCTCGGCCCAATCGGCGCAGTCGAAGACAGCTGAGCCAACGGGCGGACAATGGGCGGCCAGCGAGAATCCGTGGCCCGCCGGCGGTGGAATATCCGAGAATATGAGCCTGTGGGGTTACGGCGAGATCTATTACACGCACCCGACGCATGAGGGACGGAACACGC
This sequence comes from Gammaproteobacteria bacterium, assembly GCA_040004115.1. Taxonomy (GTDB): domain Bacteria; phylum Pseudomonadota; class Gammaproteobacteria; order Steroidobacterales; family Steroidobacteraceae; genus Bog-1198. The sequence goes on from JBDUBO010000011.1 coordinate 42,922, forward strand.
AATTCGATTTGGCGCGCGCAGTTTTCGGCATCGGCTACCGGTTCGACGATCGAACGATGTTCAACTCAGAATTCGAGGTAGAGCATGCGGTCTCGTCGGCGGACGACAAGGGCGAGTTCGAAGTCGAACAGTTCTTCGTCGAGCATCAGCTCGCACCCTGGGCTTCGGTCAAAGGCGGCCTGTTTCTGATGCCGTTCGGCTTGTTGAACGAACATCACGAACCCACCAATTATTTTGGCGTGCAGCGCAACTTCGTCGAGACCCTGATCATCCCCAGTACCTGGCGTGAGGGTGGCGTGGGACTGCACGGAAACACCGAGATGGGCCTCGACTGGGACGTGGGCCTGACGACGGGCTTGAATTTGGCGGGATGGAACGTTAACCCGGAAGATCCTCTGTACCACACGGCGCTGGATCTCGAGAATTCCGGTGCGGCGCCGATGCAGGCCACCCATCAGGAGCTGTCGCTTGCGAACGGACATCATCTATCGCAATACGTTTCGCTGAACTATAGCGGCGTGCCCGGACTATTGGCCGGTGCAGCCGTATTCACAGGCAATGTCACGGTGCCGTCGCTGCCGGTCAACCTGCCGAACGAACGCGCGACGCTCTGGGAGGGACATGCGCGTTGGACACCGGGCGCCGCCGAATTATCGGCGCTCTATGCGCGCGGCCGCTTCTCGAACACGTCGACCTTCAACGTCGTCAATGCCGGGGCGTCCAATCCTTTGCCGGCGGAATTTCTCGGCTACTATCTGCAGGGCGCGTATACCGTGTGGCAGGATGGCGGAGCCCGTCTCGCGCCTTTCGCGCGCTGGGAGCACTACGACATGGGTTCATCCTACGAGGGCATTGCGCAGGGATTCACCATCGTACCCGCGGGACTTGCCGCCGACGGCAAACCCTGGCCGCAACCGCGCGATCGCGTTTGGACCTTCGGCGCAAATTACTACTTGACGCCGAAAGTGGTCTTCAAGGTTGATTACCAGACATTTGACGTCAACAAGGATTTGACGCGCTTCGATCTAGGATTGGGCGTGGCATTTTGAACCAGCAATGATGTACGGCGGCTCCCGCATTGTCATTCTGCCGATCGCGGTCGCGGCGATCTGCACACCCGCGCAAGCGCTCGTCTACATGAGTGTCGAGCAGGCGCAGCAGGTCATGTACCAAGGTCGCTCGCTGACGGCGCTGCCGCTGGCGCTGACCGCGGAGCAGATTATCGCCATTGAGCATGACTCGGGGGCGAAGGTTTACGCGGGTTCGCTGCACGCGTGGCAGGCCGATGACGGCGGCTACTTTTTCGTCGACGCTGTCATCGGCAAACATGATCTCATCACCTACGCCGTTGCGTTGACGGCGGAAGGTAGGGTGCGTCAAATCGAAATCCTGGAATACCGCGAGGCCTACGGCGGCGAAATCCGCAACGCCCATTGGCGGGCGCAGTTCACCGGCCGTCAACACGGCGATCAGGTGCGCATTGGGCGCGACATCCAAAACATCAGCGGCGCCACACTGTCCTGCGAGCACGTCACAGACGGTATCCGCCGTCTGCTCGCGACCTATGCGATCGCTATCGCCGGCCGCTGAGCCGGGCGCCGGTGCGGCGCCTCGCGGGCGGCCGAACGAGCTGCAGCATTGGGTGCGGCGCGCGCGGCCGACGTTGGGCACAATCGTAGAAATCAGCGTCGGCGACCGACGCCGAGAGCCGCAACTACACGTAGCCATCGATGCCGCATTTGCCAGCATCGAGCGCGTGCATGATCTTATGAGCTATCAGGCGCCGGACAGCGAACTGTCGCGTCTCAATCGGGAAGCCGTCCGAGGAGCCCAACAAGTCCACCCGGATACTTATGCAGTATTCGAAGCCGCGCTGCGTGCGGCGACATCGAGCGCAGGGGCATTCGATCCTTGCATCGCGCCCCTGCTCGAGGAATGGGGGCTGCTTCCGCGTATACAGTCGACGGTTAACCCTGTGGGCGATTGGCGCGACATCGAACTCCTGTCCGGGCGGCGAATTCGCTACGCGAGACCGGTGCGCGCTGATCTTGGGGGCATCGCAAAGGGCTACGCGGTCGACTCGGCGGTGCGAAGTCTGCAGCAATATGGCATCGAGGACATCGTCGTGAACGCCGGCGGCGATCTGCGGGTCGCGGGACCGCATTGCCACAGCGTGCAGTTGCGCCACCCGCTCGCGCCCCGGCATTCGGCTCACTCCGTTGCCATATGCAACACCGCGCTTGCAACATCGGCGATATATTTTTCGCGCCGCAAGGGCTCCACCGACGAGGTCTCGGCGCTGGTAGATCCACGCGATGGCACGCCCTATCTCGGCGGGCGCAGCGTCAGTGTGCGTGCAGATGATTGCATGACCGCCGACGCGCTGACCAAAGTGGTTATGTTCGCGCCGACCGCCCTCGCGGAGTATGTGCTTGCATATTACCAAGCCGAGGCCTACGTGATCTGACCTTGGGCCTGCGGGGACGTGCCAAGCCCCAGCATTCGTGTATAACCGATTGCCGCCACGGTCATTAAGAGCGCCAAGATAATGCGTACAGAGCCCGAGCGTTGGTCCTCGAGATTGGGCTTCTATCTGGCTGCTCCCGGCGCGGCCGTCGGTCTCGGCAGCATATGGAGATTCCCCTATTTGACCGGTACGAATGGCGGGAGCGCTTTCGTGTTCGTTTTCATATTGGCCTGCCTGGGTATAGCGACTCCGCTGCTGGTTGCTGAATTCATGATAGGCCGACGGTCGCGGCGTAATCCCGCCGAAGCTGCAGGGGAAGTCGCGGCGAGCCTCGGTCGATCGCGGGGATGGAACGCCATAGGCATCCTCGGCACCGTTGCGGCATTTGTCGTCATGTCGTACTACACGGTTATCGCCGGCTGGGTTTTAGCCTATGCCTGGAAGTGCGTTTCTGGGGAACTCAACGCGTTACCGCGCCGCGCCGTCGAAGTCCAGTTTCATGAGTTTCTGTCCAATCCGTGGCGAGTCGGCGCTTGGCATGTTGCATTCGTCATTTTACTGGGCGGTATTTCCGCGCGAGGCGTTAATCGCGGCATCGAAGTGGCGAATAAAATTCGCGCGCCCACCCTGTTGATACTGCTTCTCATTCTGGTTGCATATGCACTGGCCACGGGAGATGTAAGCCGCGGCCTGGCCTTCGCATTCGCTCCGGACTTCAGCCGGTTGTCAGCCAACGTGGTGCTTGCGGCCATCGGCCAAGCCTTCTTTGCAACCGGCGTTGGCATGGGAATGATGCTGGCTTACGGCGCGTACGTACCGCGCGGCGCTTCTCTTGTCAGAGCAGCGTTAATTATCAGCGGCTCGATTGTGCTGGTGTCTTTGCTCGCGACCCTGATGATCTTCCCGCTGGTGTTTAGATACGGATTGAATCCTGCACAGGGAGCGGAGCTCGTCTTTAATGTGCTGCCGGTGGCGTTCTGGGAGATGCCCGGCGGCCGGATCGTGGGCAGCCTGTTCTTTATTTTTCTCATACTGGCAGCGTTGACGCCGAGTCTTGCCGGACTGGAACCCATGGTTGCGTGGCTGGCGCAGCGCCAAGGAATGTCGCGCCGCAGGGCGGCCTTCGCCGCGTCAGCCTGCGTGTGGCTGGTGGGCATCGGCAGCGTGTTGTCCTTCAACGCGTGGGCCTCTTGGCATCCGTTCGCTTTTATTGCACGGTTGCGGAGCATGACGATCTTCGATGTGCTTGACTTCGTTTCCTCAAACCTGATGCTGCCAATCGGCGCCCTCCTTACCTGCGCGCTCATCGGCTGGCGGCTGCCCCCGAGTTTGGTCGAAACAGAATTGACTGAGGAGCGGGCAGGTGTGCGTCGATGGGTGCTCTTCCTGCTGCGCTATGTATGCCCTCTGGGGATAGTCGCGGTGCTGGTGACGGCGCTCGCCTGACCGGTGCGGGGCGCGGCCTCGCGCTTTCGGACCGGTCCTTAAGAGGTGGTGGCTTGGGATTTGCGTGACAGCCGCAGGCCTTCGCCGGCATAGATCAGCAACGCCGTCCAGATGACCGTGAATCCTATGGCGCGCGTGCGCGCGAACGGCTCATGCAGCACGAACACGCCGCAGGCGAATTGCATCGTCGGTGCAATGAATTGCAGCAGTCCCACGGTCGAGTAAGGAAGCAGACGGGTTCCATAGGCATATAGGAACAGGGTGATGGCCGTGATGGGCCCTGTTCCAATCAACAGGGCGTCAATACCGGTCCCCGTGTGGCCTAGCGCCCCGGTGCCCATGGATTCGCACCACAACAGATACAACCCTGAAATGGGGCCGAGCATCAGCGTTTCAGCCGCGAGCCCGGGCAGCGACTCGACATTCACGAGCTTGCGAATGAGCCCGTAGGTCGCAAACGAGAACGCGAGCGTCAGCGCGATCCAAGGCAGACGGCCTGCCATGATTGTAAGATAAGCGACGCCGGCCGCCGCCAGAGCGACCGCGGTCCACTGAGCCGGGGTGAGCCTCTCGGACAGAAAGACCACGCCCAACAACACATTAACCAGCGGACCGATGAAGTAGCCGAGGCTGGTCTCGACGACGTGACCGTGTACGACGCCCCAGACGTAGACCAGCCAGTTGACGGAGATCAATGTCGCGCTGAGGGCCAGCCGCCATACGACGCTGCGATCGGCCAGGGTCGCACGCAGCGTCGACAGCTCGCCACGCATGCCGATCCACGCGAGTACGAACACACACGACCAGACCAGGCGGTGTGCGATGATCTGAACGGCGGGTACCTGGCGCAGCGGGTAGAAATAAAGCGGAAACAAACCCCAGATCGCGAAGGCTGCCGCCGCCGGAACCAACCCCTTGCTCGCCGGCTGCGGCGTCGAAGACATCAGAACTCCCTAAAATCTCGGTGAAATCGCCAAGGCTACGGTTGCCGAACATTGCCGGCAGCCATTTCCGATTCCATCAATGATATCGGGATCATGCCCTCATGATTGAAGCGATCGAGAAAATCGCGCAGTACGAACGGCTTGCCGATCAAGTCTCCCTGATGTGCGTATTCGGCGATCAGCCGGTCCAGCAGTATCTTTCCGATGATGTAGCTGGTGCCGTAGCCCGGCTGGCGCAGATAGAGAAGTTGCTCGAAGCCGGTAAGCTGATCCTTAGGGTTGGCCCAGCCGCGCGGTGTCCATTCCGCGTGAAATTTGCCGGCCTGCTCCAGCGACATTTCGTTCGCTTGGACATGCAGCGATGCCAAGCCCCGGGCGGCGCGATTGGCCAGCATGATCCACACCAATTCTTTGGCGCGCGGATTGTCGTCATACAGACCCGCGTGCATCACCAGCTCTTCAAAGGCCGTTGCAAAGCCCTCGGCACGATTGTCCCAGATGTTCGACAGCGATGGCCTGCTGCGGATCGGACTGGCATTGGGCTCATCCCTCATGCGCGCCAGATCCAGCCAGTGATAATCATGCGATAGCAGCAGCATGGGCTCGCGATGCGTTACGCGCGTAAAGAAGACCTGCTGTTCTTGCGGTACGAAGTGGCCGAGCTGCGGTTCCAAGGCCGCCTTGATGTACGGCTTGTCGGGAATGATCTCCCGCCGGACAAGGAACTCGACGAACTTGTCCAAGCGGGCGTGCGCAAGGCGGTCGAATGCCGCGGCGTCGGCGACCGGCTCGAGCGGCGGCAGGTGGATGTTGTTGTGCTCTTCCAGGCGCAGTGACGCCTGCGCGCGATCCAGCTCGCGGCCGAGCAGCACGACTTCCTCGTCCCAATCGAGGGGCACGAAGTGCACATTTTTTTGGCACCAGGTGTAGTTATCCTTGCCGACGCCCGACGGGCCGGACTTGCCGGGAGCTAGGCGCTCCAGCCACGCAACAAATTCCTCGGTTGCCTTGCGGGCATTGGCGACCGCCTTTCGCAGCTCCGGGGCCGCACCCTTGAGATCGGCATGCTGACTTCCCTCCAATGTGCTCACCGTCAGCGTACCGGCCTCGAGTGATGCGAGCGCGCCCGCTTGATTGCGCAGCTCCTGTTCGCCGTAGACCCATAGGTCGTGCGCGTTACTGTCTTTCAAGTTCTCCCTCGCCTGGGCAAGCAGCGAGGGAATCGCTCCGATCTTTGCACTCAGGTCGTGCTGCGCCGGTGCAGCAAGCGGAAAGCGATAGTCATAGAGCTCAATTTCAGGATATGTGACCGGTCCTTCGCGCGCAGGCACGTCGGTTCGCGTGGGCCACACGCTGACGTAGAAAGCCGGATCGCGCGCCCAGGGGCGCAGCACCCTCAAGTCAAAATCAAGTCCGTTCATTTCCGCGGCGACCAGCTTGTAATCGTTGAGCTGCGGGGTGGCCCAGCCCTTGGTGTCGATGGCATCCAGCCGCTCGCGCCATTTCTTCAGAGCGACTGCTTTTGCAACCATGGCACCGGGGCTGTAATCGGGCACATTGCCCTTCATGACGGGCCGCTCGAACTCCCGCCATTGCTCGAACAGCGTCACGAGAACGGCATAGCCGGGCGCCGGTGCTGCGGCCGACGCTGGGGAACGTGCCACGGCGGCCAAAGGGGCCGGCGCGGCGGCTTGCTCGGCCGGGGCGCTGGTGATCCCGGCAAGGATCAGAGATCCGACGGCAATCAGCCGCCGCAATTCTGGGCTAGTCATCGCTTGTCTCCGTTGAGCGCGAATTCACGCGCGATAAATGGGATAGCAGTTCAGCTGCTCATCCCACGAAGCATGATGTCGGCAAAAAAATTCCAGTCGCGCAGCCGGATCGGCACGAAACGCTGCATCATCCCTAAGCTTGTGTTCGAATGCCTGCCGCAAAGTCGGGTTGTCGACCGACATTTCGCGCGCAATTTGCTCCGCCACGTATGGCTCCAACTGTTCTTTCTGCTCGAAGCAGGCATTGAAGAACCCCCAGGCGGCCAAGGAATCGGGCGCCTGCGGTTCGAGCAATGCGACGATCAGCCGCGACAGGGCCTGCGCCATGGGCACGAACAGCGCAGGCTCAGCGATCTCGCGATCCAGCGCCTGCCACTCGCCCGCGACTTCCGCGCGCATGCGCCCCTCGAAGGGCTGTTTCGAGAAGGACACGTGGGTTGCGCGGAATTGCTCGAGCCCCGAGCGCCGCAGATTGGCTGGACTCGGCACCAGGATGATTCCATGGTACTTAAGACACGGCTCTATTTTCCGTGCGTAGGCTCGTGGAATGAAATAGCCCTGGCTCGGCGCCCGAATCACCAGCGTGGGTTCGATGCGATTGCGATATCGCACGCGCCATATTTGCGGCGTCGTGGGATCGTAAACGGTGGCTTGGCCGCCTGAGATATCGGAGCGTTCGCGGGTGTACGCGTAGCCGCGAAAGTCGATGTATTCCGCGTCGGCGGAGCCCTCGGCGTCGGTTGTCTTGCCCGCGGCGGCCGGCTCTCTCCAGCCCGACTTATAATCCAGCGTCAGTTCGGATGCACCGAGCGCACACGCCGATACATCTGCAGCGCGGGTCTGGGAAAGCCAATCGACTCCATGCTCCGCCGCAAGTTCGGCAAGTCCGACCACCGTATTGCGCATCGCCTGCACGCGCCTGGCGTAGGGCTTCCAAGAATGCGTTTCCACCAGCACTGTGAAGCGATTGCGCTGCGGAAAGTAGCCGGTTGAAAAACGCGGCGAATAAACTGTCAGCAAGAATCCCGATTCGGGGTTGTCGGTCTCATACAGGTCAGGATAAAATGGCAGCGGCACAGAGCCCTGTTGCGCAAGCTTGTCGATCAATGCATCACGAAGCTGCACGCCGCTGTGCCGCAGTTGTGGGTCGCCTTGATTGATGGGTTCTACCTGGATTGATATGTCCGGCTCGAAATCCGCGCCGTCGGTGACGTGCAGATCCGCGCAGATCAAGGGGTCCCACGTTGCAATGAGCCCGAGCATGGCCTGCATTTCCGGCGTATCCGCTTTCATGTAGTCACGATTGAGATTGATGTTCTCCGCCGTGGTGCGCCAACCTGTGACCTCCGGGCCTTTCTGATTCGGCCGATTCCAGCGGCCGACGCGCTCGTGCCCGTCGGTATTGAACGCAGGAACGAATAGCAGGGCAATGCGCTCGAGCGCACCCGGGGCCGCGGTCCCGGACAGTAATTCACGCAAGGCGATGAAGCCCGCATCCTTGCCGTCGCTTTCGCCGGGATGAATTCCCGCTTGAATCATCAGAACGGGAATGCGCCGCGAGCGCAGCTCCTGCGCCGAGAGCGCACCGCTGCGGGACACGATCAGCGCCCGCAGCGGGCGGCCTTCGGCGGACTGTCCGTAATCGAAGTCTCTCACGGCATCGGGCCACGCACTTGCAATGCAGGCACAAAGGCGCTCGACCTCGTCGATGCGTCCGGTCTGCGTGAAGCCGGATTGTTCCGCCAGAGTCAGAAGTGCCGCGTTCATGGCGTTGGGGCCGGAGTGGATTGACGTGGTCGTCGTGCCGACCTCAGCATTTGGATCGCAGCGTAGAGCACCACCACCAGTACCAGCCAGCGCAGCCAGGCGATCGGCAGCGATTTCACGATGTAAGCGGCCACCAGCACCCCGGGTATTCCACCAAGCGCGAGTCCCAACGCGGCGCCGAGATTGTAGCGCCCGCTGCGGACGAACCGGGCGCCGCCGATCGGCATCAGCAGCCCGCACGATCCCATCATGATGGGGAAAGCCGCCAGGGGGCTCATGCCGAGCAAACTCACCAAAATCAGGCAGGGTGCATACAGTCCAACGCCGAGCATCATGAGCGCGCCCAGAAAAGCGTTGATGAGTACCGCAATGATCAATCGGGGGCCGAGCAATCCCAACGCATCGCCTCCCCCCGGCATCCAGTGCAGATTGCTGGCCAGGAATAGCATTGCCGCACACAGCAGGGCCCCACCCATTCCCAGTTGAATGGCGCGCCGTGACAGGCGGGCCACAAATCCGACGCCGAGCCATGCCCCCAGAACGGCCGCAGCCACCATGGTGTAGAGCGTTATCAAATCGACTCTCACGATGGAGATGAAGATTAACGCCTGCGACATCGAGGGCAGGGCCTGGCCGACGTTGAGAGTGCCCGGAATCTGCTCATCCGGCATGCGCGCTCGAAGTTTGAAATAGGCCGTCGTAGGGGCAAAAGATCCGATGCCCAGGGTGTCGAAAAAATTGGTGACGAAGCCGACCAGCGGATCGGCCCAGCGTATCCTTCGTTCTTCCGTCCAAGCAGCCGGTCTCTCCGGCGGAATGCATTCCTTGCGGCTGCGGGCGCGCTCCAGCGCCCACCAGCAAATGACGTAGGCAACGCCAACTGCCGCGATGGTCGATACCAGGACGATGCTGCCGGCGTTCAAGATGTCGAGTCCTTGTGCCGCACGGCCCCGCTCACTCCACGTCCGGGTAGGGGCCCTTGCCGCCGTCCGCGATGAAGCGATCGACGCGGGCCGTCAGCACTGGAAGGGGTACTGAGCCGAGTTCAAGCACTGCGTCGTGAAAGGCGCGCACATTGAATTTTGCGCCGAGCGCCTGTTGCGCCTTGGCTCGCGCCTTGAGAATAGCGTCTTCCCCGAGATAGTAGGACAGGGCCTGTGCAGGCCATGCGATGTATCGATCGATCTCCGTTTGTATTTCATGTTCAGGAAGTGCGGTGTATTCGCGGAAATAAGTGATTGCCCGGTCGCGGCTCCAGCCCTGGGAGTGGATTCCGGTATCGACGACCAGACGCGCGGCCCGCCAGATCTGATAGTTGAGCATCCCGAAGCGTTCATAGGGGGTCTCGTACATTCCCATCTCGAGCCCCAATGTTTCGCAGTACAGCGCCCAACCTTCGCCGAAGGCAGAGATATAGGTATGCTGCCTGAACTCAGGCTGCTGCTTGTGTTCGAGCGCCAGCGACATCTGGAAAGCATGGCCGGGAGCGGACTCGTGCAAAGTCAGTGCCGTGAGGTTGTAGAGCGGCCGGCTCGGCAGATCGTAGGTATTGACCAAGTAGAGCCCCGGGCCACCGCGCCCGGACGTGTAAAACGGCGCGAGATCATCCGGAACGGGCTTGATGGCGAACCGTGCCCGCGGCAGTTGCCCGAAATATTGCGAGGCCTTGCCGTCGAACTGCTTGGCGATCCAGGCCGCGCGCATCAGCAACTCCTCCGAAGTTTTGGCGTAGAAGCGCGGATCGGCACGCAGAAACTTGAGGAAGGCGGGAAAGTCTCCGGTGAACCCGGTCTCCTTCATGACGCCGACCATTCGCTCGTGGAGCCTGGCAACCTCCGCCTCGCCGAATGAGTGGATAGCCGCGGGATCTGTGTTCAGCGTGGTGAACTCCAGGATCTTGGAGCGGTAGAACGCCTTTCCGTCCGGAAGGCTGTAGGCCGCCAAAGAGGTTCGCGTGCCGGGCAGGTATTCGTTGCGCATGAACTTCAGCAGATCACGGTACGCGGGCTGCACGGAATCGCGGATGACGCTGATCGCCTGCGCGCGCAGGCTGGCTTGTTCCGCTTCAGGCACGCCCTGCATGTCTTTGAAGGGGGTAAAGAACAGGCTCGCTTCGGGTGCGACCTCTGTGACGACGGTGATCGAAGCATCGCGCCCCTTCATGGTCACTTGCGGCGGCGTGAATCCTCGTTTCGAACCCGCGCGCATCTCGCCGATTTGCTCGTGAAAGTAGCGGGGAATGTCCTTCATCTGGCCGATCCAGTTGCGGTAGTCCCGCACCGTCCGATAGGGACGGCGCGCCGTGTAGCCTAGATTGGTCCAAAACGTGGTGTCCGCATTCGCGGGCATCTCATAATCGCGAAATGTCTGATTGGCGATCAGCGCTTGAATTTGTGGTCGGTAGACGTCGTAGTTCAGTTGTTCGGCAGCCGACAGCGCGGCCCGCGGTATGGCGTCGAGCTTCTGCAGCACCTCCTGCCACATGCGCAGTCGCATCTCTTGGCTCGCCGGATCGACTTTGGGCAGATGATCCTGAACAGGCTTCTGCGAGTCTTCGCCGTCGGGGATCTGCTGGTCGCGCCACTTCCACTCGGCCTTGTAAATCGCTTGAAAACGCACATCGGCTTCGCCGGCTTTTGACGTATTGCCGCACAAATTCAATGTCACCGCGTAGAGCGCGGCCAAAACCCAAGGAGAGAGTGAACGCATGGCGAATCCCTTCAGCGGTGTTGATTGTTCAATGGAAACCAGAACTTGCGGTGATTCCGTGGCGCAGCGGCGGTGAATCATGACATGGGCGCGCCGAACCGTTGCAGATCGAAGGCCGCAATTGGCAACCGCGGCGCGCGTTCGGCAACGAGATCTGCGACCAATTCCGCAGTAGTGGGCGCTAGCGTCAGCCCGATGTGCTGGTGGCCGACGGCGTAATACAGCTTCTCCGGGATACCCGGGGCACGCCCTATTCCGGGCAAGTAATCCGGCAACACCGGCCGGGCGCCCACCCAGCTTGGACCGTCGGACTCGCAGGCGAACCCCAGCGTTTGCACCGTACGGCGCAGGCGCGCGGGCTTGCGCGGATCGGAGGGCGCGTCTGCGTCCGCGAATTCCATAAAACTCGAGGCGCGCAGGCGCCCGGCCATCGGCGTTACCAGCGTGTGCTCGTGCTTATATACGACCGGCGCATCCAGAAACGGCGCCTGTCCCGGCAATTCGATGTGGTAGCCGCGAATCGCCTGCAACGGCGCATGCAAACCGAAGGGCGCGAGCAGCGGCTGCGAACCCATGCCCGCGCACACCACTACGCCGGCGGCCATCACCGGGTTTCTATCGCTGTGGATTTCGATCGCGCCGCCGTGTAGACGCAGCGCCCGGACATCCGCCTGTAGAAATTCGGCGCCGTGTGCTGCTGCCGCGACGGCAAAGGCGCGTACGGCTTCGAGCGGATCGACGACGTGCGCAGAATCCTCGAACCACAGGCCGGCGGCGCTCTGCGCCCGCGCCGCACGCTGCAACGGCAGAAGCTCGGCGGCCGAAACCGCGCGGGTTCGTACGCCGAGTTCCGCCATCTGGCGCGCCTGTGCCTCCATGGCGGCGCCTCCGTGTTTGCCGAGATCGATTTCGTAGTGCCCGTTGCGGCGCAGCAAATCAGATCTGCCGATGCTGTCGAGCCAACGCGACCAATGGACAGCGGCCGGTAGCACCAGCGGCGCCAGCTGACGGGTGTTTTCGTCGCGCTGGAATGCTGCCGAGGCGAACCGACCTATCCATGGCAGCATGTCGAACACCTGCCGCGCGGGGAGGTCGAGCGCGCCGCCAAAGCGGAATAATTCGCGCCAAAAGCCGAACAGCAAAGCCGGTGAAGGCAGCGGTTGCACCAGTTCGGCGGCAATGTGCCCGACGTTGCCGAAGCTCGCGCCCGCGATGCCCGGTGCGGCTCGGTCGAACAGCAGCACGCCGCGCCCTTCGCGAGCCAAGGCAAATGCCACGGCCGCACCGATCACCCCGGCGCCGATCACAGCAATCTTACCTTGCTCGCTCATGGTCGTACCGTATACGATCTACGATCCCGCAAGCAATGCCTAACTATGAAAGTACTATGACCATCCCCGTTTCATGCACCTGGACCGGCGTCTTTCCAGCCGCCACGACGCAATTCAATCCCGCCCTGGAAGTAGATTTGCCGGCGACGCAACTCGTGCAAAAGGCGCTGCTGAACGACGGTGTGCATGGTCTGGTGCTGATGGGTACGGTCGGCGAGGGCAATTCCTTGACCGCGCAGGAGAAGCGCAGCGTACTTGCCGCTGCGGTCGAGGTCAGTGAAGGCAAAGTGCCCGTCATTGCCGGCGTTTCGGAATTTACCACCGCTGCCGCGGCGACTTTCGTGCGCGACGCGGAGCGCATAGGCGCAAGCGGATTCATGGTGCTTCCCGCGATGGTGTACGTGCCGACGGCCGCCGAGCTCGAATATCATTTCCGCACGGTGGCCGCCGCGACCGGACTGCCCATCATGCTCTACAACAATCCGCCCTCTTATCGGGTGAACATCGACATTGCGACGCTCGGTCGTCTCGCGGAAGTGCCGAACATCGTCTCGATCAAGGAATCCGCGCCCGATTCGCGGCGGTTCACCGACATCATCAATGCATTCGGCGAACGCTTCGTGCTGTTTGCCGGACTCGATGACATCGCTTTCGAGGGCTTGACCCTGGGGGCCAAGGGTTGGGTGTCCGGCCTTACCAACGCCTTCCCGGTCGAATCCCTGCTTCTCTACGCTGCGCTATGCGATGGCAAACTGGAGGCCGCGCGCAAGATCTACCGCTGGTTCATGCCGTTGCTGCACTTGGATTCGGAACACGATCTGGTCCAGTCCATCAAGCTAGCCGAGCAAATCATGGGCCGCGGTTCGGAACGCGTGCGCCCGCCGCGTCTGCCGCTGACGGGCGAGCGCCGCGCCGCTGTGATCGCGATGGTCGAGCATGCGCGGGATTCCCGGCCGCGATAATGCAGACAATCCGCGTCGTCGACTCGCATACCGGAGGCGAGCCCACGCGGCTGGTGCTCGAAGGCGGTCCTGATTTGGGCGGCGGCCCGCTGGCGGAACGGCTGCAGAAATTCCGCGATCGTTTCGATGCGTATCGTTCTGCGGTTGTGAACGAGCCGCGCGGCTCGGATCCCTTGGTGGGCGCGATGCTGGTCGAGCCGCACCGCACCGGCTGCGATCTCGGCGTCATCTTTTTCAACAACGTGGGCTATTTGGGGATGTGTGGGCACGGCACCATCGGCCTGATTGCATCGCTCAAGCACTTGGGCAAACTCGCTCCCGGGGCGGTCAAGATCGACACGCCCGTCGGAGCCGTCGAGGCAATCTTGGGCGTGGACGGCCGGATCAGCGTGGACAATGTGGTGAGCTATCGCTCGGCGCACCGGACTGCGGTCGAAGTTCCCGGAATCGGCACCGTGACTGGCGATGTTGCCTGGGGAGGCAACTGGTTCTTCTTGGTTTCGGATCATGGTCAGATCATCGATTTGGCGCACGTCGAAGCCCTGACCGATTTTGGCTGGCGCGTGCGCGAGGCTATCAATGCCCAGGGACATCCGCTGGTCGATCATGTCGAGCTGTTTGCGGCCTCGGACCTGCCCGGCGCGCATAGCCGGAACTTCGTGCTGTGCCCCGGCAAGGCCTACGACCGCTCGCCCTGCGGCACGGGGACCAGCGCCAAACTTGCCTGCCTTGCCGCCGACGGAAAACTTCCGGAAGGCGAGGAGTGGATACAGGAGAGCCTCATCGGCAGCACCTTTGCGGGTCGCTATCGATGGCGCGATCGCGCCAAGGGTGAAATCGTTCCCACCATCACAGGCACGGCACATGTGATCGGCGAGTCGCTGCTGCGCCTCGACCCGGAAGATCCCTTCTGCTGGGGCATTCGTGCATGAATGAACCACTGGTCCAATCCATGACCAGCCAACTCATTGTCCGCTTTCGCGAACGCATTCTGGCGGGCACCTATGCTCCGGGTTCCGCGCTGCGTCAAGATGTGCTTGCCTGTGAATTCGGCACGAGCAAGATTCCGGTACGCGAGGCGCTGGTACAGCTGCAGTCGGAGGGCCTGGTCGATATTTTTCCTAATCGCGGCTTTCAAGTGCGGCCGCTCGCGACCAGCGAACTCGACGAGGTCTTCAGCTTGCGCCTGCAAATCGAGCCGTCGGCCGTGGCCATGGGATCGAAGATTGCCACCGCTGCCGATCATAGCGCTGCACGAAAGGCGCTGGATCAATTGAACGACGCACTCGCAACCGAGGAGTATTCCGCATCCGGCCGGCTAAACCGCGCATTCCATCTCGCGCTCATCGTTCCCCGCCTGCAGCCTGTTGCAGCGGAGATCCTGGCCCGGCTACACACGCTCGCCCAACGCTATGTGCAGGCCCATCTGCGGCCTGAAGGGCGGGTCAAGCGCGCGACGCGCGAGCATGCTGCCCTGCTGAAGATGTGGAGCCGGGGCAAGCCTAAGGAAGTGCGCGCGCTGATCCACACGCACATTCAATCCACGCGCGATGACCTCGCAAGGGTGGTGGCCGGCCGCGGCACGGGCGCCGACGCGGCGCGCGCCACGGCTCACGACACGAGCAGCGGAAAGTAGGCGTTTACCACTGCTGTTCCTTGGGCAGGTCGTCATCGATCGTGTAGTAGTCCGATTTGTCGGCGAAAAAGATGTGCTGTTCCACGGCGACGCCGGTCGGGACGTCGAGTGTTCCGGCGGTAATGCTTAAGGAGTCGCGGCCGGCCAGCCTCCAAAACAAATTGCCTCCGCAGACGTTGCAGAATCCCCGCTCGGCGGTGTCCGATGACTGGTACCAGCGCAGCGACGCAGAGGATTTCCACGTGATGTCGGCTGAAGGCGCGCTGGTCATGGCGGCATAGTGCCCGCTGGTGCGGCGGCATTGCGAACAGTGGCAGGCTATCACTCCGCGAAGCGCACCGTGAATTTCGTAGCGGACGCCGCCGCACAGGCAGCCGCCCGTATGTAGTGCTTCGTTATCTGTCACGCTTACCTCCGATTTCTTTTGAATTCAGGCGCGGTTGACGCGACACGAGAAACATCCGCGATTCGCATTATGCAAATGTATGTAAGCCACTTGCGAATCGTCGAAGATCCGCGTCACTGCGGCCGCAATATCCTTGCCGTCGCAAACCGTCGCGTCAACGATGAGGTCCGCTGAATCGTAGGCTCGAACCGACAATAGCCGCAGGCCTACATAGTCCGTAATTTGGTCCACTGCGAGCGAACGCTGCCGCGCCGCCTTGCGGACAAAGATGGGCCCGGATGCTCGATATGGCGATTGGGCCGGCTGATGTTCGTATGCCAGGAGCAGTAGCTCCTCGCCGACTTCCGCATCGGACAGACTGACACGACAGGGAAATCCGGGCTTTTCCGTCGCGAGCATGCGACGGATATTGAGTGCGGCCAGTTCGCGATCGGTAAGTGCAAACAACGGAGTAAACGCTTCGATCGGCAAGCCGACTATTTGAAATGTCATGATTTTGCACCGCATGAGAAGCCTTGACAGGGCGCCATCATCGGCTATTGGCGGCTGCGGGTCTCGCCGTTTTCGGACCTCAAATGCGACGTCGGCAGGTGTTCCATGTGGGCACGCGTGAATTAGAATCGGCGCGATGCGTACAGCAGCGCGGTATCCACTTTGTAAAAACTCTCCGGGCGGACGCCTAGCTGCGGATCGCTCGCCAGCATGTGATCGCGCGCCAGGTTCTGGGCGTGGCGTATATCCAATCCCAAATCCCATTTCGGCAGGGCATTGCGCCATAGGCCTCCAACGCCGTAGTACACCGAATAGGCCGGCGTGGCGAGATCATAGCGTGCCGCACCCAGAAACACGCCGAGCGCGACGGCGTCGGTAAAACGGTATCGATAGTCCACGGCGCGAACGCCGACGAGCGCATGGCCTTCTACTTCATCCAATTCGAGTCGCACGCCCAAATCATTGTTGGCCGATACCGCACGGCGGGCGCCCACGCCCAAGTGAGGATCGATATGCCATTTGCTCGAGGTGATGGGGAGACCCGGTTCCAAGTCGGTGCGAACCTTGTTGACAGCCATGCCGGCATCGACAAACAGTTCCGCGCCGTGCAGGGCCGTGCCGCCGTTGTAGGAGTCCTCATTGAGTTCGCCGTCATCGCGCGTGCGCGCATCGCCGCCGTAACGTACGAAGCCGGATAGCCGCGAGAACTTCTTGCCGTAGATGTCGCGTCCGCCGAATAGCTCGCCGCCGAGCGTCAAGCCTCGCCAAGGCCGCGAATAGCGCACCATGACGTCGTAGTAACGGTGGTAGGGGAAGGCGCCGATGGTCGGGCTGTACACGCGCAGGTCGCCGCCGTAATAGCTTTGGTTCGCCAGGGTGCGGATGCGCTCCTCCAGATATCCGCCGAACGGCGGCTCCCAGCCGACGCGCAACATTTGGCTGCGAGCGCCTACACCGTCGCCGAAGTTGCGCTGATCGGCGCCCCAGTTGCCGAGCACCAGTCCGTCGTTGGTCATGCCGTCGAGGAAAATGCTGTGGACGTACCAGATGTTCTGCCACTCAGAGTACTCATAGGTCAGATCGAAATAGCGCCCGAGACGCGGTATATCGATACCGGCAGTAAGTGCCGCACTGCCGAGCAGGTAGCTGCCGCCGTTCGAGTTGTCCTCGCCCGCGTACTGAAAATACACGGCAATCGGCGTCTTACCGGGAAATATGAAGCGGCTGACGTACGATGCTTGCTGATTGCCCTGAGTCTGCGACAGGCCGCTGGGCTTGAAGAAATTGTGCAACAGGGTTCTGGGGCCGTCAGGCAGGCCGGCGCCGCCACCATACTCCAGCAGCCTATTGATTCCGAGTGACCAACCGCTGAACGGCTCGATCGAAAATTGCGCGCCGAACACACGCGGCTTGCCGTCGCTCAGCCTGCCCTGGTAAAGGATACGGTCCGAATGAGACAATTCGGTCGCGAACAATTCGTATTGGAATCCGAGGCGGGTCAGCGGCTCATAGTTCGACAGCGTCACGGAGGGCGTAGTCGGTGCTTCGGTGCTGATCAGCGTGCTGCTGTCGGTGGCGGGCGAGAACCAGTGATCGCGATAGCCGATGTCGATTTGCGCCCAATTGAAGCCGAAGCTCAGCATTGAGCCCACCGGCACGGTATGGCCGCTGTAGGCCACCACACCGCCGCTGACAAGGACGTAATCATTCGGCTGCACATACGCTTGCAGGGACAGCTCCTCGCGGCTTTTCACCGGCATCCCGTGCGCGTTCGGCATCACGATGCCGTCGGCATTGTGAGCGATGGCGCCGGTCGCGCTGGCATGCGTGACCGCATAGTCGCGCGAGTAGCGCTGCAAATACCTTTTGACCTTGGCGCACAGCGGCTTGTCGATCAGGCAGGCCTGCGGCAATGCTGCTTGCACCAATCCGACGGCAAACGGTCGCTTCAGGATGGGCTCATCGGCGAGAATGAGCACCCGCTCGATCTGACGCTCCATCTCGGGCTCGAGATGCAGCGGCAGGTAGGCGCTGACCCCATCCGCCAGTGCGGTCCCCGTCCATGACGTCAGCACACAGCTGAGTGCAATCACCGGTTTAAGTGTCTTGCTCCATGACAACACGATATTTAATTGACTCCATTGACCGTTAATCTATCGTGGCAGTACACGATATGACGCATAAGACGGTCAAGGCTTTTATTGGTTCCCGGCGCCGCTCATTGCTCGAGAGGGCGGGGCTTTCGCGCTTGACACATCGGCGGATCTGAAGGACGAGTTTTGTACGTACCCAAGTATTTTGAAGAAGCGCGCACCGCCGTTCTGCATGCGATGATGCGGGCGCACCCGCTGGCAACCCTGGTGACGCTGTGCGATTCGGGTCTCGACGCAAATCATATACCCGTGGAGACTCTCTCCGAACCCGCGCCGCACGGGATGTTGCGCGGTCATATCGCGCGCGCCAATCCCCTGTGGCGGGAGTACCGGGACGGATCGGCGGCGCTGGCCATCTTCCAAGGGCCGCAGGCCTACATCTCGCCCTCGTTCTATCCGTCCAAGAAGCAGACCGGCGAAGTCGTTCCAACCTGGGACTACGCGGTGGTTCATGCACACGGCAGCTTGCGCTTCATTCAGGATGCGGAGTGGCTGCGCGCGCTCATCGGGCGATTGACCGACGCGCACGAGGCATCGCGGCAGGCGCCTTGGGGGATCGCCGACGCTCCGCCGCGCTATATCGAAAAAATGCTGTCACAAATCGTCGGCTTCGAGTTCTCTATTGCCGGCCTGACAGGAAAATGGAAGCTGAGCCAGAATCATTCCGAGGCCAACCGGCAGGGAGTCGTCGCGGGGCTGCGCGAGACTTCGGGCACCGATTCCCGGGATATCGCGGGCATGCTCCAAGCGTTCAACGACGAACAGCGTAGGGAACCGCATGCCTGATCACGGCGTTCAGGAAGCCGGAGCCACCTACGTCAAGGTCGTCCGGACGGAGCGTCTGGTGCTGCGTCAACTCGAATTGAGCGACTCGCGCTTCATTCTGGAATTGTTGAATGAGGAGTCGTTTCTGCGGTTCATCGGCGATAAGGGCGTAAGGACGCTGACGGACGCGTGCGAATACATCCTGAAGGGACCCATCGACAGCTACGCGCGCTTTGGCTTCGGCCTGTACGCGGTCTGTTTGCGCGACGGCACGCCGGTAGGTATCTGTGGACTGGTCAAGCGCGACGGCCTCGCAGATGTAGATGTGGGGTTCGCGTTTCTGGCGCGATACTGCGCGAAGGGATATGCGGTTGAATCCGCCGCAGCGGTTTTGGCTCATGCGCACCAGGAGTTGCAAATCCGGCGTGTAGTCGCCATCACGGCCCCCGACAATGCAAAATCCATCGCGGTACTTGAGAAAATTGGGCTTAACTTCGAGTGCATGGTGAGGCTGGCAGAGCACAGTCCTGAACTCAAGTTGTATGGGATGACGTACTCCGGACATTGCCTGTGAATAACTCCGCGGCTTCGGTGCTCGGGCTGATCTACATCGTGTCCGAGCTGGGTCTTGCCATAAGCAAACGTGCCGCCACGGGAGCGCGCGTCCAGGATCGCGGATCCTTGACCCTGCTGTGGATGGTGATCGTTGTGAGCGTCACCCTGGCGTTCAATCTCGCGTACCAATTTCCGGCGGCCGGCATGAATGCCGTCCCTGTGTTGCGAATCGTGGGAATCGTGGTGTTCGTGGCGGGGCTAGCCATTCGCTGGTATGCCATCGTGCGGCTCGGTCGATTCTTTACCGTCAACGTCGCCATTGCTGCTGATCATCGACTTATCGACACCGGCCCTTATCGGTTAGTCAGGCATCCGTCATACACGGGTGCTCTAATGGCGTTCTTGGGGCTAGGATTGTGCCTGGCCAATTGGCTGTCATTGGTGGTGATCGTTGCGCCGATATTATTGGTATTCCTGCGGCGCATGCACATCGAGGAAGCGGCGCTTCTGCAGGCCTTTGGAGATCAGTACCGGGACTATATGCGTCGCACCAAGCGATTGATTCCGGCCATCTATTGAATTGTTTTGCGGAGATGACAATGCACCCCTTCCCTCATCACTACGCCGTCAATGCAGCAGTTCGCCCGGTCGGCGACGTACCGTTGTCCGCCGACGGCGTCAGGATCATCGAATCGGCTCCGCCCAAGGAATTCGACGGCCCGGGCAATCAATGGTCTCCCGAGGCGCTGCTGACGGCCGCAGTCCTGGACTGCTTTGTGCTGAGTTTTCGCGCCATCGCCACGGCGTCGAAATTTCCGTGGAACAGCCTGGAGGCGCGTACTGAAGGCACCCTGGACCGTGTCGATGGCAAAATGCGCTTCACCCGTTTCGACACGCATGCCAAGTTGCAGGTACCCGCCGGCACGGATATCGAACGCGCCAAGAAACTGCTCGAGAAGGCCGAAACCACCTGTCTGGTCGCCAACTCGCTAACCAGCGAACGTCACCTCACCGCCGAAATCGTCGCAGTCTGATTACGCCTACTTGGCGTTGAACCGCTTGACGGCTGGAATACTGCAAAAGGGGTAAGGACTCACCGGGCGGGCACTGGCGGATTCAGTGCCCGCCCGGTGAGTCCTTACCCCTTTCCCGGTGTTCCAAGCGCCGAACGGTTCGCCGATCAGTCGTCCATCAAGAAGCTGCGCAGCTGCTCGCTGCGGCTCGGGTGCCGCAGCTTGCGCAGCGCCTTAGCCTCTATCTGCCGGATCCGCTCGCGCGTCACGTCGAATTGCTTGCCGACTTCCTCGAGCGTGTGGTCCGTGTTCATGTCGATGCCGAACCGCATGCGCAGCACTTTCGCCTCGCGCGGCGTCAGCTGGGCGAGCACCGAGTGCGTGGTTTCGCGCAGAGATTCCGTGGTGGCCGAATCGATGGGGGAGGAAACCGAGGTGTCCTCGATGAAGTCGCCAAGATGCGAGTCCTCATCATCGCCGATCGGTGTCTCCATGGAGATCGGCTCTTTGGCGATCTTGAGTACCTTGCGCACCTTGTCTTCGGGCATTTCCATGCGCACCGCCAATTCCTCGGGCGTGGGCTCGCGGCCCATCTCCTGCAGCATCTGCCGGGAAATCCGATTCAGCTTGTTGATCGTTTCGATCATGTGCACCGGGATGCGGATGGTGCGCGCCTGGTCGGCGATGGAGCGGGTGATGGCCTGGCGGATCCACCATGTCGCGTAGGTCGAGAACTTGTAACCGCGGCGATATTCGAATTTGTCGACCGCCTTCATCA
>JBDUBO010000061.1:0-23662 GCA_040004115.1 Gammaproteobacteria bacterium
AACTGGCGACTGCGCAGCCAGCGACCAAAGCGATTAGACTGATCTTCATTATGATTTCTCCAAGTTGTTGAAATGCGCACCAATGCAGGTCGCCACGGATCGGCAACCGACAGAGATAAGAGCGACATAATGGGGAAAATTCCCTCATGCCAGCTCCAAACTGTATGATTAAGGGAAAACCTGAACGCTTGCACGATGATTTTGGGCGAGGATAAGGGCACGACGATGTCAGTCCCGGCGAATTTCACCCAGCTGCTGACCGAGTGGCGATCGGGCCAGCCGCAGGCATTGGATAGACTGACTCCGCTGGTTTATGACGAATTGCGGCGACTGGCCCGCAATTACATGCGCGGTGAGCGCGGCAGCCACACATTGCAGGCGACCGCGGTGGTGCACGAGGCGTTCATGCGTCTGATTCAAGCCAATGTGGCGCTGCAAGACCGCGGTCATTTTTTTGCCCTCGCATCGCGCCTGATGCGCCGCGTGCTGGTCGACCATGCCAAGTCACGTTCGCGCATGAAGCGTAATTCTGGTCCCCGAGATTTGATTGCGGAAGATACGGGCGAGATGTTGCCGCCGGTGGATTTCGACGTCGTCGCGCTCGATGACGCTCTGGAAGGCCTGCAGCAGATGGAGCCGCGACTGGCCCAGGTCATCGAATTGCATTATTTCGGCGGCCTGACCTATGACCAAATCGCTGCGGCAGTAGGCGCGTCCGCCGCGACGGTACATCGCGACATCCGCTTGGCGCGGGCGTGGCTGCTGCACGAAATCGGCGGACATACTTCGGCATGATTCCGCGCGCGCGTTGGCAGAAAATTCAGTCGCTGTTCGAGCAGGTGGTCGACTCTGGAACCAGCGAGCGTGCGGCGCATCTCACACGCGCCTGCGGCGATGACATGGACCTGCGCGCATCCGTCGAATCTCTGCTCAAGTCGGATCAAAGACGCGAAGATCCGCTGCTGCAGGCCATCGGCGTGGCGGCGGAATCGCTGCTGGAGGACCACCAGGATCGGTTGATCGGGACGCGCATCGGCCCGTACCGCGTGGTGTCCATTCTCGGGCACGGCGGCATGAGCACGGTGTACCGCGGCGAGCGCGACGACTCGCAATATCAACAGACCGTGGCCATCAAGGTGCTGCAGCACGCGACCTTGCATCCGCGGTTGCGCAGCCGGCTGCACAGCGAGCGGCATATTCTCGCCACCCTCGATCATCCGTCGATCGCGCGTTTGATCGACAGCGGCGACCTCGAGGATGGAACTCCGTATCTGGTGATGGAGTTCGTCGATGGCGTATCCATCGACGTCTACTGTGATAGCCGCACTCTGTTCGTTCGGGAACGGCTCGAAGTGTTCATACAAGTGTGCGCGGCGGTGCAATATGCGCATCGCAACCTGGTGGTGCATCGGGACATCAAGCCGTCGAATATCTTCGTCACCGACCAAGGCTCCCCGAAGTTGCTTGATTTCGGCATTGCGAAGCTGCTGGCGCCGGAAAGCCTGTCGCACACGCTGCCGGTTACACGACTGCAAGAGCGGATCCTGACCCCGGAAAACGCCGCTCCCGAACAGGTACTTGGGCGCCCCATCACCACGGCCACGGATATCTATGCGCTCGGCGTGCTGCTGTATCAGTTGCTGACCGGCCGTTCGCCCTATCGCTTGCTCAGCTACAGCCAGCTGCAGCTGGAGCGGGCCATCTGCATGGACGATCCGCTGCGACCCAGCCAGATGGTGGTTTCCAAGTTGAGCGGCGAAAATGCCGCCGACCGCAGCCGCATCTCAGATCGCCGCGGACTCTCGCCACAGCGTTTGCGCGCCCGATTGAGCGGCGACCTCGACGCAATCATCTCCATGGCCATGCGCAAGGAGCCGGACCGGCGCTACCCATCGGTGGAGGCGCTTGCGGATGACCTCAATCGGCATTTGCTCGGCCAGCCGGTGCGCGCCCGTCACGGCGATTGGCGTTACAATACCGCCAAATTCCTGCGACGGCATGTCATCGCGGTCGGCGGCATTGCGGCCGTGTTCCTCGGCCTCGCGCTGTTCGCAGGGGCCATGCTCTGGGAAAACCATCGCATCGAATTAGCACGCGAAGCGACAGCGCAAGAACGAGACCGGGCGCAACAGGTGTCGGCATTCTTGGTGGACGTGTTCGCACAGGCAGATCCCTTCAACGCTCAGGGGCGCGAGCCCACCGCGAAGGATTTGTTGGATCGGGGTGCCGCCAAAATCACCGCAAATGCGAACCTGCAGCCGGAGGTAACCGCGCAGCTGCTCGAAAGCATCGGCTTGGCCTACCGGCGCCAAGGCTTGGCCGAGCGGGCCATCCCCCTGTTCGAGCAGGCGCTGGCCATACGCCGCCACGAACGCCCGGCCAACAACAGCCATGTGGCAGTGGCCCTGGCGAATTTGGCCCATGCACTGACCGATGCCGGTCACTTGATTTCCGCGGAAGCCGATTTGCAGCAGGCAGTCGACCTGTCGGAAGCCGGCGGCGGAACTCAACCCATCGAAACGGCGGACATTTTGGTGCAATTCGGCAGCTTTGCTCTGGCTGCGAAGAGCGATCCCGACCATGCCGCGGCGCTGTTCGGCAAGGCGCTCACTATCTACCGGGCCGCGCTCGGCAATCAGACTCCGCAAGCGGCCGCGGCGCTCAACGGTCTCGCCTCCGCGGCCGTGTGGAAGGGCGATTATCCGCTGGCCGAACATTATCAGCGCGAAGCGCTGGGCATTTTCCAGGCAACCCTAAGCCGCAACCATCCCGACAATGCCATCGCCCTTGCTACCTTGGGCTCGATACTCACGCAGCGCGGCAAGTATGTCGAAGCCGAGCAGGTGCTGAACGAAGCCTTGCAAATTGAAAGCAATGTATTCGGCGCCCAGAATCCGCGCATCGCAGCCATCGACGCTGATCTGGGCGCTCTCTACGACTTGGAAGGCGATACTACGCGCGCTATCGAGGCGACCCAGACCGCATTGAAGATCACACGGGACGGACGCGGCGCAACTCACTGGGCGGTGGGTTACTACCTTGACTCTCTGGGAAATCTGTACTTGAAAGCCAATGATCTGGCTGCCGCAGAGTCGTATGCCCGCCAGGCCCTTGCCATCTACGCCCTGTCGCTGCCCGCGCGCCATTTGTATGTCGCGTCCACCCATCAGCTGTTGGGCGATGTGCTGCTGCAACGCGACTCCCTGCCCGCCGCCGAAGCGGAGCTGCGTACTGCGTTGGAAATGAACGTAGCGCTGTCAGGTCCCGACAGTTGGCGGACTGCGCGCAGCGAAGCGATTTTGGGCTGGATATTGATCAAACGCGACAAGGCCGCAGAGGGAGAACCAATGTTGCTGGCGGCGCGCTCCAAACTGCTGGCGACCGTGGGCGCGCAGCACCCTGCGACTCGGCAGGCGACCGCCCGCCTGGTTGACTACTACCACACGCATCATCGCGATGCCGAAGCACAACGGGTTCTCGCGGCGCCTGACAAGCGGTAAGCTTGCGGAACTATACGATCGGCACGGGGTCCCCCCGCTATCAATGGCGTGAATGAGCATGCCAACCTCTAGGAGTTTTGATGTCAATTAAAAAACAAATCGCTGCCACGCTGTTTTTCTCCGCCGTCCTCACTGCCGGAGTTGTAAATATTGCAAGCGCAGGCGCTCGCGAGGAGGGACGCCTGCTTACGGCCACGGAAGTACTGCAAGAAGTACAGGCCATGCCGGACAACCAAATACCGGACGCCCTGCTGAGCCGGGCCTATGGCATCGCCGTCATACCCGACGTCACCAAGGTCGCTTTCTTTTTCGGTGGCCGCCACGGTAACGGCGTGCTGGTCGTACGCGACAAACTGAACTCGCCGTGGAGCAATCCGGCATTGATTGCCCTCACGGGCGGAAGTTGGGGTTTGCAAGCCGGAGCACAGTCCTCCGACATCGTGTTGGTGTTCACTACCAAGGCCGGCATCGAAGGAATTGCCGGCGGCAAGCTGACTCTCGGCGCCGATGCGTCGGTGGCGACGGGACCCGTCGGTCGGCAGGGGTCGGCGGCCACCGACATTAGTTTCCATGCGGAAATTTATTCCTACGCCCGCACCCGCGGCTTGTTCGGCGGCATTGCCCTGGACGGCAGCGTCATCTCCGTCGATCGCTCAGCGAACGCCGCTCTGTACGGCAAAAGCGGTGTCACAGCCACCGAGATATTCTCCGGCCAGGCGCCGGCCGCACCGGCGACGGCACAGCGTTTTCTGGAAAGATTGGCGCAAGTCACCCACACGGCCGTTCGAGGTTCCCCCGCGCCGCAAGCCGACGTGCCGGCTTCATCCGCTGCGCAGACTCCCGCGGGGGCGGCGCCGAGCGCAGAAGCCCCTCGGACCTACCCCCTGGAACAGCAGAAATAGCGGATGCGCCTCGGCTTCAACGCTGAAGCCTGGATAAGCTCCAGATCAGACTCCAAGGCCGCCACTGCAGCTTCGCTCACAGGGCTGCTCGACGCTGCCTCCGAGCCGTACCGCACCGCGGGCCGCTTCGCCTACTATTTTGCCCGCGGCAAGCTGCGCACCGATCCCGTATACCGGGCCATCCTCGAGCTCGGCCTGCTGCGGGGCCGAACTCGGGTGCTCGACTTGGGCTGCGGCCAGGGGCTGCTTGCCGCCTGGCTGCGAGCAGCCGAGCAGGGCTACGAGCGCGGCAGCTGGCCCCGGGGCTGGCCACCGGCGCCGCAAACGCTGTCGACGCGCGGCATAGAGTTGATGGCCCGGGATGTCGAGCGTGCGCGTTGCGCGTTCGGGTCCACATCCGAAGTGTCGCAGGCCGACATCCGCAGCGCCTCCTTCGGGGCGGTCGACGCCGTCGTCATTCTGGATGTATTGCACTATTTGAACCCGCAGTCGCAGCTTGAAGTACTGCAGCGGGTGCGCGCGGCACTCCCCGCAGGGGGCTTGCTGCTGCTGCGCGTCGGTGACGCCGGCGCCGGTTTGCGTTTTCGCTACGGTCAATTAAGCGACCAACTGATGATGCTGATGCGCGGGCACCCCGTCGTCGCGCAGCACTGCCGCAGCATTGCCCAGTGGCGGGTGCTGCTGAAAGAATGTGGTTTCGCCAGCGAGGCGCAGACGATGAGCCAGGGAACGCCGTTCGCCAACGTGCTGCTGATCGCGCACGCCGTCTGATCGGGCATCGGCGACGGCGGTTACCCTCTATACTTCAATAAATGACGGATCAAGTCTTCCGCTGCGCCGACGGGGCTGTGCTGCGCTATTCCACCGCGGGCGACGGCGAACCCGTCGTGCTCATTCACGGTCTCGGACTGGATGCGGCGATGTGGGATGCGCAATGGCCGGCACTGCAGCGAGAATTCCGCGCCGTTCGCTACGATGTCCGCGGCTTCGGCGGTTCGAGTATTCCTTCCGGGCCGTACAGCCACACCGCCGACCTTCTCGGCTTGCTCGATTTCCTCGATGCACGGCCTGCTCACCTCGTCGGGCTATCGATGGGCGGGCGACTCGCCCTGCGCTTCGCCCTGGATCACCCGCGCGCCGTCCAATCGCTGACTCTGATCGACCCCGCGCTCGAGGGATATCCTTGGAGCGAGTCGTGGACTCGGCAGATGGATCCCCTACTCGCTGCGGCCGGCAGCGGCGACGTCGAGTCCGCCAGGAAACTATGGCTGGCGCACGAATTGTTCGCGCCTGCGCGGCGCGTGCCGCAGGTCGCGGCCGCGCTTGACGCAATGGTGGAGCGCTACAGCGTCTGGCACTGGCACAACCCCGATCCCATGCGAAGGTCCGCGTCGCCGGCGATAAAATGCCTCGCCGCCGTGTCGTGCCCGACCCTGATCATCCTCGGCGAGCTTGACCTGCCGGACTTCAAGACGATTGCGCATAAGCTTGCCGCCGAGATTCCTGGCGCGGTGCTGCGCACCATCGCCGACGCCGGCCATATGGCGAGCATGGAAGCGCCGCAGGCCGTCAACGCTCTCCTGCTCGCGCACCTGCGCGAGCACAGCATCCGTCAATAGTACTGAAACCTCGCACCGGGATCGGGCCATGCAGCATTTCACCCTTCGGTCGGCACTTTACCTCGCAGTATTGCTGCTCCGGGTCGCTTGGGCGCAGGCCGCAAACGATGGAATATATTTTCCCCCGGCCGTCGGCCAGACGGAGGCGGATGAATATACGCGCTACGAATTGCTCGCACCCGAGACCGCCAGCTTCAAGATTTACTATGAGGTTTCCGCGACCACTGCCGGCGCCAGGTTCTACTACAACCCGATCCGCAAGGGCAGTTCCGCCAGCGATGAAAGCGTGTATGACGCAATGCTCGGCTCGCCGCTGCACTTCGAGGTGGTGAGCGGCGCGCTGGCCCGCAAAGACCCGTTGATGGCTGATGCAGATTTGGCCACCAACTACATCAAGGTGACGCTTGCGCGCCCGGTACCGGAGCATGGCCGGGGACGCATAGTCATCCTGAAGACTTACAAGGATGCGAACAGCTACCACACCGACGGCAAGACCATCGTGTTTATTCGGCCGCTTGGCGTGAAGCGCAACAAGGTGGTGCTGCCGCCCGGATACGAAGTGGTCGGTTTGACGGTGGCATCGCAAATCCTGACCGAAACGGACGGACGGATTGCCGTCAGCTTCATGCACGCCGGAACCGGCGAAGCGCCGCTGGAACTGCGGGCGGCCAGGGATGCACAGAGGGGAGCGGCGGCGCTTCCCAAAGCCTTGACGGCGCAGGTGAGCTGGGAGGCGCCGTTCAAAGGCGAGGCGGAGCAGGATCGGCTGTCGGAGCGGGCCCATCAGGACCGCGATATCGTCTACTTCCTGCAGCAGCCGGAGACTCACGCGTTCATGCTGTACCACGATTACACGGAGTCGCGGGAGGGGGTGAACGGCTATGCCAATGTGGTTCGCCAGGGCAGCTCCGCGAGCCATCCTTCCGCCGTCGTGCTCGACACGGGAGAACAATTGAAAGCGCTGGAGATGAGCGGAGCCGAGATGGTTGGGTCTAAGATCAACGCCGGCGAGGCTGTCGATCCGGCGGCACGTGTGGTCGTGATTCCGTTCGCGCCGCTGCAAGCCGGACAGACATTGCGGCTGCGCATTGCCGAGACCTACACCGCACCGGTGAGCTACAAGCTGGACGGCGAGGAATTGGTGTTCGATCGCAGCTTGGGAAGACCGCGAAACGCCGTGGTGCTACCCACGGGCTGGTATTGCACCTTCAGTGCCGCTCCTGCCACGGTGATCCAGCTGCCCGACGGACGGGTGCGCCTCGATTATTGGGACGATCAGCCGGAAGCCGTGGATGTGCTGCTGAAGGCCAGGCGGCGGGTCAGCGGGCAGTGAGCGTCGCCTGCTGCGCCGCATCTAGCGAGACGATGGGAATTATTGGGGAGGCTGCCGTGATTCAGTTTTGTCGCGTGAGTTCGTATATAGCAATGGGTTTCGTCATCTCGGTTCTGGCGTCGGCCGCGTGCCTCGCAGGGCCGCGCGACAGGGTCGTACACGATCTGCTGCTGCGCAACGGAACCATCTACGACGGCTCTGGCGGGGCACCCTACCGGGGCGACGTGGCCATCGATGCCGACCGCATCACCTACGTCGGACCGCACCGGGAGTCGTCCGCCCGAATGGACATCGACGTCAAAGGCCACGCCATTGCGCCTGGCTTCATCAATATGCTGGCGCACCCCGAGGAGTCCTTGTTTGCCGATGGCCGCGCCTTGAGCGATTTGATGCAGGGCGTGACCCTTGAAGTGATGGGCGAATTCTCGATGGGGCCGCTGAATAAAAAAATGGCCGAGCTGATGGTGGCGCGTCAGGACGACATTAAGTATCCCGTCACCTGGACCACGCTGGGTCAGTACTTGGACACTCTGCAGCGGCGCGGCATCAGTCCCAATGTGGCGTCCTTCGTCGGAGCCTCGACGGTGCGCACTTTCGTGCTGGGGGAAGGCGACGTGCAACCGTCGCCCGCGCAACTCGACCAAATGCGCACGCTCGTGCATCAGGCCATGGAAGAGGGAGCGCTGGGCCTAACCACCATGCTCATCTATGCGCCTGCGACTTACGCCAAAACCCCCGAACTCATTGCGCTCGCCAAGGAATCCGCCCGCTGCGGAGGCATGTACACCGTCCACATGCGCAGCGAGGGTGACCGCATCGAAGCCGCCCTTCAGGAAACGATCGACATCGCCAGGGCAAGCGATGCGCCGGCGGAGGTCTACCACCTGAAAGTCGCGGGCAAGGACAATTGGGGCAAGCTTGACCGCGTGATTGCCATGGTCGACGCGGCAAGGGCCGCGGGAATCCGTGTGTCGGCGGACATGTACACCTACACCGCCGGCGCTACCGGCCTGGACGCAGCCATGCCCGCATGGGTGCAGGACGGCGGCCTCGAGGCCTGGATTGCGCGCCTGAAAGACCCGGCGGTGCGCGCAAAAGTGATTGTCGAAATGCGAAATCCGCACCCTGGTACCTGGGAAAATCTGCTCGCGGCCTCTGGTGCTGACGGCACTCTGCTGCTGGCGTTCAAGAACCCGAAGCTCAAGCCGCTCACGGGCAAGAGCTTGGCCGAGGTTGCGAAAATGCGCGGCGTCAGCCCTGAAGACGCCGCCATCGACTTAGTGATCGAAGACGGATCTCGTGTGGGCATCGCCTACTTTCTGATGAATGAGGACAACGTCCGCCGCCAGGTCGCATTGCCCTGGGTGAGTTTCGGTTCCGACGAAGCAGGCGATGCGCCCGAAGGCGTGTTCCTGCTCTCCGCGGCGCATCCACGAGCCTATGGCAATTTTGCGCGGGTGTTCGCCGAATACGTTCGCAAAGACCATGCCTTGAGCGTCGAACAAGCGGTGCGCAAGCTCGCCACACTGCCCGCCGACAATCTGTCGCTGCCCGATCGCGGGCGGCTTAAGGCCGGCGCCTTCGCCGACGTCGTGGTGTTCGATCCGAACACCATTCAAGACCACGCGACCTACGCCAAATCCCATCAATTGAGCACGGGAGTGAGCTACGTCGTCGTCAACGGCAAGCTGGCCGTCACGGACGGTGCGCCGACCGGTGCCGCTACCGGTCGAGTGGTGCGCGGTCGCGCCTGGACGGGAATGGCAGGAGGCGGTTGCCGGGCCGCTGCGAAGGATTGGACCTGGTCGACGCAGTAGCGCCGTGCTGTGATGGCACTGCCAAAGCGCCGTCGCAGCAACGTCAGGGAGCAGCCTCCGCGGGGGGATAAACTTCACCGCCCTTCATCACGAAGCGCACCTGCTCCAGGCGCGTGACGTCGGCGAGAGGGTCGCCGGGAACCGCGACTATGTCCGCGAGCTTGCCGGGTTCGATGCTGCCGAGCTTGTCCGTCCAGCCGAGAAGTTCCGCACCGGACACCGTCGCCGAGCGCAGCGCCTGTTCGGGCGTCATGCCGAACTTGACCATCCAGGCGAACTCGCGCGCCGGATTGATGTGCCAGTCGAAACCGCCGATGTCAGTGCCGAATGCTATTTTCACACCGGCCTTGAGCGCGCGACGAAAAGTTTTCTCATGTATCTCGCCCATCTGCTTCCACACCGGCGCACCCGCCTTGGCACGTCCCTCGGCCACGTACTCGCCCACATAGATCGTCGGTACGTAGAAAATTCCTTTCTGCACCATCGTTCGAATGTCTTCATCCGCAATGTAGTTACCGTGCTCGATGGAATCGACGCCGGCTTCGACGGAGTTGTGCACGCCCTGACGCGCCATGGCGTGCGAGGCAATCTTGTGGCGCTGCCGATGCGTCTCGTCCACGATGGCGCGAAGTTCATCGAGCGTGAACGTGGGAATATCGTCCAGCGTCCCATCGGGCTGAACCTTGTAGCTGCGGTCCGAATAGACCTTGATCCAGTCGGCGCCGTGATAAATTTGCTCGCGCACGGCGCGGCGGCCGCCATCCGCTCCGTCCACTTCCTGCACGCCCTTCGGCACGACGATGCCGGGCGCGTAGCCGAGGAGCGGATAGGCGCCGGTGACGTCCATGGCGCGTGTCGCCACCTGCATCCGGGGACCCGGGATCACGCCGCGCTCGATGGCGTTTTTTACGTCCACGTCCGCGTATCCCGCGCCCTCGGTCTCCAGATCCCTGATCGAAGTAAAGCCCCAGGAGAGCATGCGGCGAGCGTTCACTGTGGCCAAAATCGTGCGGTATTCCGGTGATTGCTTCAGCAGCTGCTCATCATAGTCGGCGGCCGTAATGTCACCCTGCAGCAGCACATGCGTATGGCTGTCGATGAGTCCCGGCAAGCAGGTCAATTGCGAGAGATCGATCACCTTGCCGTCGGGGGCCGCGGTGCCGGCAGGCCGCACCGACACGATTTGAGTCCCGCGCACCTCCACAAGCGTGGCGCCCTGTGTCTTGCCGCCGCGCCCGTCCCATAGGGCGCCGCATTGCAGCCAGGTTGTCCTCGCCGTACTCGGTGCCGGAGCGGGCGGCGTATCGGCGCGCGCCGAAATCGACGCGAGACAGGAAAGGTGCACGATGGCGAAGATCGTTGCCAATCGTGCAACAGGTGCGCGCGGCCCGGCGGAGCATATCGAGTATGGATGCATCATCAAAGTATCTTGCCACGCCTCGCGTGCCGCAGACCAGCAGTTGCTTGGAGAACGTGTAATATTATCGGCATATTTATTTTTTGCCGGAGATCAGCAATGAGCGGATGGACAGTCGACAAACCGAATCGCCGTGGATTGCTGATGATGGCCGCCGCCGCGGGTGCAACGCTCGCCATGCCGCGCCTGCTGCGTGCCGCGGGCGCCAAGGGCGGCGATGCCGGGTTCGGCGGCGACCTGACCGCGGTCCGCGCCGCCATCGAGAAACAGCGCGCGGAAGCCATCAAGCGGCTGCAGAGCTGGATCGCCCTGCCTTCCATCGCGGCCGAGAACCGCAATATGCAAGAGGGCTGTCAGATGCTGATGGACCTTCTCAAGGACGCCGGCTTTCAGAGCGCGAAGATGATGCCAACCGATGGTCAGCCAGGCGTCTTCGCCACGTTGGACGCCGGTGCGAAGCGCACGGTGGGCATGTACTTCATGTACGACGTCAAACAATTCGTGCCGTCGGAATGGAGCTCTCCGCCCCTGCAGGCCGCCATTGTCGACAAGGCGCCGTTCGGCAAGGTAATGATCGGGCGTGGCGCCATCAATCAGAAAGGACCGGAGGCCACATTCCTCGCGGCACTTCACGCGCTCAAGGCCGCGGGCCGCAAACCGCCGGTGAACATTGTGCTGGTCGCGGAAGGCGAGGAAGAAATCGCCTCGCCGCATTTCCGTCAGGTTGTACAGCAACCTGAAGTGTTGGCGGCGCTGTCCAAATGCCATGAGGTGTTCATGCCCTTCGCCTCGCAAACTCCGCAGGGCGGCGTGCAGATCGCGCTCGGCGCCAAAGGCGCGGTGGAAGTCGAACTCGTCTGCTCGACGGAAAAGTGGGGCCGCGGCTCCAAGGATGACATTCACTCGAGCTACAAGGCTGAGCTCGACAGCGCGGTGTGGCGCATGGTCAAGGCGCTGTCGACTCTGGTGTCCGAAGACGGCAACGATCCCGCCATCGACGGCTGGTTCGAGCATGTGAAACCCCTGACCGAGCGCCAGAAGCAGATCATTGCCGAGAACGTCGCCGCCACCAACGAGGCCGACGTCAAGAAATTGCTGGGCGTGCAACATTGGGTGCGCGACCTCTCCTACCGCGATGCGCTGGAGCGGCTGGCCTCGCAGCCGACGGTCAATATCGAAGGCATGTTCGCCGGTTACACCGGCCCCGGCGGCAAGACCATCCTACCGTCCAAGGCAACCGCCAAGCTCGACTTGCGTCTGGTGCCGGATCAGACCGCCGCAGAGGCGGAAGCCAAGCTCAAGGCGCATCTCGCCAAGCGCGGCTATGGCGACATCGAAGTCAAGGTGACCGGCGGCTACGATCCCACCCAGACCGATGAAAACTCATCGTTGATCAAGGCATCCACGTCGGTGTACAAGCATGAGGGCATGCCGGTCAGTTTGTCGCCGCGTCTCGCGGGTTCATGGCCGGGCTGTGTATTCACCGGTGCGCCGGTCAACCTCCCGGCCGGCCATTTCGGCACCGGTCACGGCAGCCGCGCGCATGCGCCGGACGAGTACTACGTGATCGAATCGAGCAACCCGGCGGTGCAAGGCATGGCGGAAGCGACTCTGTCGTATGTGATGCATCTGTACGCGCTGGCGTCGGTGTGACGCAGCGGCGAAAGGTCTCAGCCGACCACGACCTCGCTGATCTGAATCACGGGCGTTAAATCGGTGTACTTGGGGATATCGGCCATTATCTCGTTCGCGTGCGGACCGAACCCCGTCTGGAAGGCCTCGACGGAGTCGCAGAAGATGTGGCACATGCCGATGTAGGTTGCGGATGAGCCCGGCGTACCGCCCGCAAGTCCCTTGTCCACCGTGTAATACTTGCAGTTGTCGCCCATCTTGCTCTTGACGAGCGGCATGTGTTTATCGCGGTAGTAGATGTGATCGAACCGCGCGCCGGCCGTATTGGGGTACATGACGCTGACTTTAATCATAATTCCACTCCTTATCCTCAATTAAGCGGGGGTCGCATGAGGAAGTTTATCTGTTTGGTTCTAGTTTTGTCCTTAGCAGGTTGCGCCGTCTGCAAAAGCTCGGATTCGCCCGAGGTGTGCAGAACAAAGCACCGCGACCACTCGCAACCGCGGCCCTAATGTAGGGCGTTTCGGATCACCGCGGAGCGGTGCCGAATCTAAGGGCTCGACTGGCTGACGATGGGCGAATTCGAATTGAGGTCGGATCTCTCGGGCGAGTGAGCGGGCGGGTTCGGTGCTGCCGGATCCACGGGTACCAGCGGCAGATGATAGGCGTCCACTTTGGTCTTGGCTTCCTGTTCCCTGCGTTGCTTTTCTTGATTCATTCGCAGCTGATCGCGGCTGCGCTCGAAATCCTCGGCGCGCTTTGCCTCTTTGGCGGGCTCGCTTTGGCCGGCCAGGCGCTCGATGGCGATGCGCGCATTCAGGCAATCGGAATCGGTGTGCGCCTTGGATTGGTTCTGGTTGCACTTCATGAGCACGCCGTCGAGCAGCACGCGATCTTCCATGAGATCGGCGACTGTCATGGGCGGAATGCGCCGCGGACTACAGCCGGTAGTCGCCAACATGGCGGCACCCAGACACCCGCAGGCGACGATGAATTTGTTTGCAATTGGCATATAGTTTCCCGCTCGCAATGTTACCCAAATGCAGCGGCGTCGAGACCTTGGAGGCTGTGACGTGTCTCACGACTTGACAATGTTGTTGGGGCTTCCCTGAGCCGAAGCAGGGAATTGTGCCGTTTTGGCCGCGGGCGCCCCCGGTTTGACCCCATTGCAGGGCATGTGTACCGTTCCGCACATGCCGACACCCAAAGCCGCCAAACAAGCCCAACCCGATTTCGAGACGGCCATGCGTGACCTCGAGGAGTTGGTGGACCGCCTCGAACAGGGCGATCTGCCGCTCGAGGAATCCTTGGCAGCCTTTGAGCGCGGCGTGATGTTGACTCGAGCCTGTCAAGTTGCGCTCAAAGACGCGGAACAAAAGGTCGAAATCTTGCTCAAAAAGGCCGGTGAGCCTGCAATTGAAGATTTCACTCCCGACGAATCCAAAGCCGGCTGAGATTGGCGTCGTGAGCACGGACGCAATGGAAGCGCGGCTGCGTGGCTATCAATCACGCGTGCAGGACTTCTTGGACACGGTGTTGCCGGCGGCGGACTTGAGTCCGCAACGCCTGCACGCAGCGCAACGCTATGCAGTCTTGAGCGGCGGCAAGCGTCTGCGGCCCCTGCTCGTGTACTGCACCGGCGAAGCCTTAGGTATTGCGTCAAGCGCCTTGGATGCACCGGCCGCCGCCGTGGAGCTCATTCACTCGTATTCCCTGGTACACGACGATCTGCCGGCGATGGACGACGACGACCTGCGACGCGGCCAGCCCACCACGCATCGTGCCTTCGACGAAGCCACCGCCATACTGGCAGGCGATGCGCTGCAGGTACTGGCGTTCTCGCTGTTGGCACGCGATCGAGCGGCCGGCGTCAGTTCCGAAGCCCGCTTGAAGATGATTCAGATATTGGCGGACGCGAGCGGCACCGAAGGCATGGCGGGCGGCCAGGCCCTGGATTTGTCCGCAGTGGGCCGTGCACTCAGTTTGGAGGATCTGGAGGCCATGCACCGGCTCAAGACCGGCGCGCTGATACGTGCCAGCGTCCTGCTGGCGGCGGCGTGCGCGCCCGGCCTGACGCAGCTCGAATGGGACGCGCTAGACGGATATGCACAAGACATCGGGCTGGCATTTCAAATCCAGGACGACATCCTCGATGTCGAGGGTAGCACCGAGGATCTGGGCAAAACCATCGGCGCGGACGCCGCCAGGGCCAAACCGACCTACCCCAGCGTTCTCGGACTCGAATCGGCCAAGCTGCGTGCGCGCGAGCTGCAGTGCCGCGCCTGCGAACGCCTTGCGCCGTTCAGCGGGCGTGCGCAGATCCTGGCATGGCTGGCCGCCTACGTCGTGGACCGCCGGGTTTAGGCCCTTGCGCCAGTCGGTTGCCGCCGCGCCCGCAGTTTCAGCCCAAGGCCCCCTGAATCGTCTAAAATTATTGGAATTTGCGGTTTCGGCTCCATGTAAAGCCTGATCGCCCTACCAGGAACATCGATATGAACGTCGCCGTCCCCGCCAAAAAGCCCAAATTGCAATCCGTGGAGGATGTGCAGGGCCATGCCGACACGCGGCAAATGCCGATCAACAAGGTGGGCATCAAGGACATCTACCACCCGGTGAAGGTGAAAGATCGCGCCCGCGGCGAGCAGCACACAGTCGCGAATTTCAACATGTACGTTAATTTGCCGCACAACTTCAAAGGCACGCACATGTCGCGGTTCGTGGAGATCCTGCATCGCCACGAGCGTGAAATATCCGTCGATTCGTTCGGCAAGATGCTTCAGGAGATGACCGAGCATCTGGACGCCAGCGCCGGCCACATCGAAATGACTTTCCCCTACTTCGTCATGAAAGCGGCCCCGGTCACGGGCGTCGAGAGCCTGATGAATTACCAGGCAACCATTTTCGGCGAACATCGCGACGGGAAAACCGACGTCTGGCTCAAAGTGGTGGTCCCGACCACCAGCCTATGCCCCTGCTCGAAGCAGATCTCCGAGTACGGCGCGCACAATCAGCGCGCGCACATCACCTTGACGGCCAAACTGGTCGAGCACATGTGGCTGGAGGAACTGATCGACATCGCTGAGCGCGAGGCCTCATGCGAGGTTTACGGAATACTCAAGCGCCCCGACGAGAAGTACGTGACCGAGCGCGCCTACGACAATCCCAAGTTCGTCGAAGATACGGTGCGGGATGTGGCATTGGCCCTCAATCTGGACAAGCGCGTGCGCGCCTATGTGGTTGAAGCGGAGAACTTCGAATCGATTCACAATCACTCCGCCTACGCGATGATCGAATTCGACAAGGAGACGGCGGCTTAAGCGTGGGATGCGCCGGGAGTGCCGCGTTCGGCACTCTGCAGGCGGCCGATCATGTTGCGCAAGAACACCTGGTTGAAGCGTAGCTGGCACTCGGCGGATACCTGCTCGAGCAGGGTGGAGCTGACCTTCATCACGGTCACCGGACCTGAGGCATTGATGGTGGCTGTACGCTTCGCGCCGCGAACGTAGCTGGTCTCGCCGAAGCAATCTCCAACCTCCAAATAGCCGAGGGCGCGCCCCAGCCGCTGCACGCTCACGCGCCCCTGTACGATGATGTAGAAGCGATCGTCCATTTCTCCTTCCTTGACGATCTCCTCGGCGTCGGCATAGTCCTGCCAGCTGCTGGCGCGCAGCACCTCCCAAATCTCACCGTGCGAGAATTCGTGGAAGAACTTCAGCTTGCGCAGCAGGCTGAACTGCTCCTGCTGATCGATGCGGTTGTACTGCGCGCGCAATTTCTGGTGCACGCGGGTCAGTTCGGCCGCAAAGTCCAGACCCGTCTTGTAGCGCTTTTCCGGATCTTTTTGCAGCGCCATCGCAGTCACGTTCTCGAGCTCCTCGGGTATCTCGGGGCGCAGCGTGTGTATGGGCGGCGGAGTCGCAAACACTATCTGGTGCAGCAGTTTTTGCAGGTTGCCGGCGCGAAACGGCCGCGTTCCTGTCAACAGCTCGTACATCACCGCACCCAACGAGTACAAGTCCGAGCGATTGGTGAGCTCGATTGATTGCACCTGCTCCGGGGACATGTAAGAGGGACTGCCGGCGATCCCCTCGATGCGCGAGATTTCCGAGTCGGCCACCAGGGCGATTCCGAAATCGATGATACGGACATCGCTTTCGAGCGTGAGCATGATGTTGCTCGGCTTGATGTCGCGGTGAATCACGCCGCGGCTGTGCGCGTAGTGCAAGGCGCGAGCCGCCTTGTAGACGAGTTCCACCACATCGTCGATGCGCAAGAGATTATCGGGCCGGCAGTAGGCCGCCAAGGTACGGGCACCGTGCACATGCTCGGTGACGATGTAACAGTGTCCGTTTTCCTCGCCCGCATCGTAGATCGGCAGAATATTCGGGTGCTGCAACATGCCGACCATGTGCGCTTCGGAAAGGAACATTTTGCGTGCGATCTTTTTACGGTTTTCATCGCCGCTGGCGTCGACGTTGTACACCTTGATGGCGACGTCGCGGCCGTAATACGGGTCGTGCGAGAGATACACGACACCCGTACTGCCGCGCCCCACCTCGTTGATAATCATGTACTTGCCGATTTTCTCGGGCAACGAATTGCGGCCGTTCGGGGACTTCGCGTGAGTGGTGAGGCGGGTGTTGCTCAAGGGTGCGCAGCGTCTATTTGGCCAGATGACGCAGAAGGATACTGGTGCGACCCGCGCTAAACTGTGATTTAGGTCGAGGCTTGGGCGAAGTGATCGTAGCCACGGGAAGCGGGTTGGAAATCGCGGCCATCTAGCGACCACGTCACACCGAGACCTGCGCGTAATGCGCCCACCGCAGTCAGTCTTAAGTTCAATCGCGTGGCCGCGGCCTCAAGATCGCCAAATCGAGCAGGAGGCACCGCCAGCAGCAATTCGTAATCATCGCCCGCAGCCAGCGCCCACTCCCGTGCCTGATTTGCGCCCACCGACACCCGCATTGCATCCGATAAAGGCAGGCGCTCAACCGCAACGTGCGCGGCAAGGCCGCTGGCCTGCGCCAGTTTCGGCAAATCTCCCACCAAGCCATCGGACAGGTCCATGGCTGCGCTGGCGATGCCGCGCGCCGCCAACCCGAACTGCACTCTGGCGGTGGGGTAGTCGAAGCGCTGTTTGAATGCCGCCGCCGCCTCGCTCGGTGCCGTCGCCCATAGACCGGTGGAAATGGCCAGTCCGGCGCCGGCATCGCCCAATGTGCCGGTGACAGCCAATATATCTCCGTCATGGGCGCTGTCGCGCCGCAGCGCCGTGCCGCGCGGCACATGTCCCAGCACTTGCACGCTCACCGTCAGAGGTCCTTGGGTGGTGTCGCCGCCGACCAGCGACACAGCGTGCTCATCCGCCAGATCGAGCAGCCCCGCCGAAAATCGCGTCAGCCAGGCAGCATCCGCACTCGGCAAGGTCAACGCCAGCGTTGCCCAAGCGGGGGTCGCGCCCATGGCAGCCAGATCGCTCAAATTGACGGCAAGGGCGCGATGGCCGATGGAGCGCGCGTCCGTGCCTTGCGGGAAATGGCGGTCCGCCACAATGGTGTCCACGGCAGCGATCAATTCCGTGTTGGGCGGCAGCGCCAGCACTGCCGCATCGTCGCCGATCCCGAGGATCACTCCGGATTCGGCCGCCCCGCGAATCTTGGTGTCGCCGCCCTTAGTCTGGCGCACGAAGAAGCGCCGGATCAATTCGAACTCGCCGAGCGGGGTACCCATCAGACTCACCGCGTTAAGCGGCCGGCTGGCCGTACTCGTTCGGCCGCAGTTCGCGCGCGGCGCGATCCAATACAGCGTTGACGAATTTGTGCCCGTCGGTTGCGCCGAATTGCTTGGCCAATTGCACGGCTTCGGCAAGCGCCACTCGGTACGGCAATTCCGCGCGCGAAGTCAATTCGTACAGTCCCAGCCACAACACGGCGTGTTCAATGGGGTCGAGTTCTGCCGGTGGAATCTCACACAGGAGCGCCAGACGCACATCCAATTCCGCGCGCTGCGGTGCAATCGCCGCCATCAATTCCCGAAAATAGCCGAGATCCGCACGATCCGACTCAGGGTCCGCCGCGAATTGCTTCTGCGTGTCAGACAATGAGCGTGGATTCAGCTGTATTTGATAAAGCGCTTGCAGCGCCAGACGCCGCGCCATGCTGCGGGCACGGTGCCCGGCAACCCCCTTGGTCGCTGCGCCCATGCGCTTGCCGCCGGCGCTCTTGTCGCCGGTGCCCGTCCCCGTGGCGCCGCGCCTCGCGGGGCGCGGGCCCATGTCAGGGCGCTTGGCGGCCATCTACTTTAACTATCCAGCCGACGCAACAGGTTGGCCATTTCCAGCGCCACCAGTGCCGCATCCGCACCTTTGTTGCCGGCCTTGCCGCCCGCGCGGTCCACGGCCTGCTCCACCGTGTCCGTGGTCAACACGCCGAACGCAATTGGCACCAGGGTTTCGAGGGCAATGCGCGCTATACCACCGGCGCATTCGCCCGCGACATAGTCGAAATGCGGCGTCTGGCCGCGGATCACGGCGCCCAAGGCAATGATGGCCTCGTAGCGGCGCGACAGCGCCAGTTTGCGCGCCACGATGGGAATATCGAATGCGCCCGGGACCCGCACGATTTCAACCTGCTTCTCCCCCACCCCATGACGCTTCAGCGCATCCAGAGCGCCGCGCACCAGTGGTTCCACGACGAAGTCGTTGAAGCGCGCCGCGATGATCACGAAACGCAGATCGCGCGCCAGCAATTCACCCTCGATTATTTTCGGCTGATCGTCAGGCACAAGACTTTCCTCGCAAGGTTGGCGCCGAAGTATAGCCTTCGCAGCGCCTATTCGCCGCCATCGACATAGCTGGTCACTTCCAGATCGAAGGCGGCGAGACCTTGAAGCTGCTTCGGCGCGCTCAGCACGCGCATGCGCTTTAGCCCCAAATCCTTGAGGATTTGCGCGCCGATGCCGTAGGTGCGGATCACGGTGGCGCCGGGATGACGGGTGTTCGCATTCTTGGGATCCAGCAGCAGCACACTGTCCATGAAATGCCGCGCCGTCTCCTCCGGCCGCAGGATGACGATGACCCCCGACGGTTCACCGGCCACCCGGCGCATGGCCGCGCGCAGCGGCCAACCCAGCCGCTCGTTGTGAACACCGACCACATCCCGCAGCGTGTCCTTGATGTGCACACGCACCAGCGGCGGCAGCGCGGAATTCAAGTCGCCTTTGACCAGAGCGATGTGCACCGTCTTGTTGACATGATCCTCGTAGCAGGACAGCTGGAAGCTGCCGTACTCGGTCTCAACCTTGTCCTCGTAGATGCGTTCCACCGAACGCTCATTCTTCAAGCGGTAGCGAATCAGATCCGCAATGGTGCCGATCTTCAAGTCATGCGATTTCGCAAAGGTCTCGAGGTCGGGCCGGCGCGCCATGGTGCCGTCCTCATTGAGAATCTCCACGATCATGGCCGCCGGCGAAAAACCCGCCAGACGCGCCAGATCGCAACCGGCCTCGGTGTGGCCGGCGCGCGTGAGCACGCCGCCGGGCTGCGCCATCAGCGGGAACACATGTCCCGGCTGGCGCAAATCCTCAGGCCTGGCATTCGCAGCGACCGCAGTATTGATGGTGTGCGCGCGATCGTGCGCCGATATTCCCGTGGTCACGCCCTCCGCGGCTTCGATCGACAATGTAAAATTGGTGCGATGCGTACTGTCGGTGTCGCTCACCATCAGCGGCAGGCGCAACTGGCGGCAGCGCTCGCGCGTCAGCGTCAAGCAGATGAGACCGCGGCCGTAGCGCGCCATGAAGTTCACATCCTCCGCGCGCACGCTGTCGGCGGCCATAATCAGGTCGCCTTCGTTTTCACGATCCTCGTCATCCATGATCACCGCCATCTTGCCGCGGCGCAGATCCTCGAGAATTTCGTCAATAGTGTTGAACGCAGGCATGAAACTTACTCTTCGGTTTTTGACATGAGCCGCTCAGGAGAACGGTCGAATCGGCAGGTCCATCACGCCGCTATGCGCAGCGGCTTCACTTTGGGCGGTGCCCTCTGGTTCACTTCCCACAGATCCCGCTGCGTCTGCATATTTAGCCAGAACTCCGCCTCGGTCGTGAATACTGCGGCAAGCCGAAGCGCCATGTCCGCCGTGATCGGCGAGCGCCCATTGACGATCGCGGAGACATGCTTGCGAGTGACGCCCAGCGCCTCGGCGGCCTCCGTGATCGATACCTTCATCGGCTCGAGATACATGACACGCAGGATCTCGCCGGGATGCGAGGGGCTATGCATCGATGCCTTAGTGATAATCGCCATAATCTACCTCTACCGCATGTCCTGCCTCAAATCGAAAGATCACGCGGTAATTCTCGTCCACCCAAACTGCGTAACGTCCTGTCGGCTTGCCCTTGAGTGGGTGTAGCCTCAGGCCCGGGGCATTTAATTGCCCTGCATGAGTCGCGGCATTCAGCATGGTCAGGATCATCTTCAGGCGCGCCTCCTGTTTCGGCTGGAGCTTGCGAACGCTGCCGGTCCGATGCCGCTGCGCCAATCCCTTGTGCTTGAAGCTCCTGATCATACGGAACGTATTGTAACCCGTATGGTTACGTCGTGCAACCTATCCGGTTACGTTGTGTAAATTCGGTTCAACCAGAAGCTCTGTGGCCATTTTAGGCTTTTATAGGCTCTATTCCCTGCGGGAGAAGCCCGCGGAGTTCGGCAAAAGCCGATCTATATATCGCGCGATCACGTCGATTTCGATATTGACGCCGTCGTCGACCTTAAGCTCACCCAATGTGGTGACCTTGAGCGTATGCGGAATGATATTGACGCCGAAGCGCAAGCCGTCGACTTGATTGACCGTCAAGCTCACGCCGTTGATGCATATGGAACCCTTCGGCGCGACGAAGCGTATCAGCGATTCCGGCAGCTCGAATTCCATGCACCATGAGCGAGCATCTTGGACCAGTCTGCGCAGCTTGCCCACCGTGTCGACATGGCCGCTCACCATGTGGCCGCCGAGCGCATCCCCGGCCCGCAAGCTAGGTTCCAAATTGACCTTCGACCCGGGACCACAAGTGCCCAGCGTGGTCTTCGCCATTGTCTCGCGCGAGACATCGGCGAAAAAACTCGTGCCCTCCTTGCGGGCCACGGTCAGGCAGGCTCCCTGAACGCTCACGCTGTCGCCCAATGCCATGCGCGAATCCTCGAGCGCCGTCGCGTCGATTCCCATTTCCAAGTCGCCGCCCTTCTCCGTCAAGGAGATGACGCGGCCGGTGGCGATGATGATCCCGGTGAACATGGGCTAGCGTTCGCCGCTATTCGGCGCGAGCCGCTTGGGGTGAAGAATGAGGCGCAGGTCGTCGCCGATGCGCCGCACGTCGTGAATCTCGAAATCCGGCAGTGAGCCCGCCGGCCCCAACCCGCTCACGTGCAGCAGCGGCGCCGCGTCGGCGCCGAGCAGCGTCGGGGCGATATACAGCACGAGTTCATCCACCAGACCCGCCAGTACAAAAGCTCCCGCCAAACGCGCACCGCACTCGACCAACAATTCGTTGACCTCGAGTTCGGCGAGGCGCGCGGCCACGGCGTGCAAATCCAGGCCGCCCGCGGCGCGCGGCAGACGTTCGACTCGGGCGCAGCTCTCAGAGCGCAGCGGCGCGTCGGTTGCGGCAAATACCAGGGCGCCTTCGCCGTGAAACAGCTTGGCGCTGGTCGTGCAGGAGAGCATGGGATCGAGCAGCACCCGCAGCGGCTGCCTCACCCAGGCGCCGTAGGCCAGGCGCACATCGAGCCGCGGATCGTCGACGCGCACCGTACCCGCGCCGGTGAGTACGGCGCCGCTGCGCGCCCGCCACGTCTGCACGTCGGCACGCGAGGCTTCGCCGCTGATCCACACCCGGCCGCCGCCGGCCGGCGCGGTGCGCCCATCCAGACTGACGGCCAGTTTCAGGCGCATCCACGGGCGGCCGCGCTCGAAACGGGAAAAAAAACCCACATTGAGCGCGCGCGCATCGGCGGCGAGCAGACCCGTCGACACGCCGATGCCCGCTGCCCGCAGCCGTTCGATGCCAGCGCCCGCGACCCGCGGATTCGGATCGACGCTTGCACACACCACGCGCGCCACGCCGGCCGCAAGCAGCGCGTCGGCGCAGGGAGGCGTGCGCCCGGTGTGGCCGCAGGGCTCGAGCGTGACATAGAGCGTGGCGCCGCGAGCCTGCGGACCGGCGGCACGCAGCGCCAGCACCTCGGCGTGCGGCTCGCCGGCGCGTACATGCCAGCCCTCGCCGATGACTCGGCCGTCGCGCACGACCACGCAGCCCACGCGCGGATTCGGATCGGTGGTGTACAGCCCGCGCGCCGCGAGTTCAAGCGCCCTTGCCATGTGGGCGGAGTCTTGACCCGCCATAGGCTCCAGCGGCGATTGCAGAGCGTGGTTCACTTTTCCTCGCCTGTTCCATCGCCGGGAAGCAGCGGCAGCTGATCCTTGCTAGGCTCGCGCCGGCGCTTATGGCGGCGCAACTGATCGATTTCCGTGCGGAAGGCTTCAATGTCTTGAAAGCTGCGGTACACCGAAGCGAAGCGCACATAGCCCACCTCGTCCATGTGCCGCAGTTCCTCCATGACCATCTCGCCGATGCTGCGTGCGGCGATTTCGCGTTCTCCCAAGCTGCGCAGTTTGTGGCAGATTCTCGCCACCGCGGCCTCG
Source organism: Gammaproteobacteria bacterium (assembly GCA_040004115.1). Classification (GTDB taxonomy): domain Bacteria; phylum Pseudomonadota; class Gammaproteobacteria; order Steroidobacterales; family Steroidobacteraceae; genus Bog-1198. Next base: position 22,921 of record JBDUBO010000061.1, read on the forward strand.
ATGGCATCCCGTCCCACAGGGCGCTTCTCCAGGGCCTTTTGCATCCCATGCAGCAGTTTGTTCTCGTCGAAGGGCTCGCGGCTGCGATCGCCCTTGACCACGGTGGGCAATAGCAATTCCGCGGCCTCGAAGGTGGTGAAGCGTTCCGTGCATTCCAGACATTCGCGGCGCCGGCGAATTTGCCGCCCCTCGCCCGCGAGGCGCGAGTCGATGACCTTAGTCTCCGTGTGGCCGCAAAAAGGACAATGCATTGGATTGTAGTCCGGTCCCGGTGCGGGCCGCCGCCGGACTAGCCATAGACGGGGAATCGCTTGCAGATCTTCGATACCTCGGCGCGCGCGCGGTCCACTGCGGATTCGTCGCCCATGTGATCCAGCACATCCGCGATCCAATTCGTCAATTGTTCGACTTCCGTCTCCTTGAAGCCGCGGGTAGTGACCGCAGGGGTCCCGATGCGCAGCCCGCTGCTGATGGCCGGCGGCCGCGGATCGTTGGGCACCGCGTTCTTGTTCACCGTGATATGCGCGCGGCCAAGCGCCGCGTCGGCATCCTTGCCCGTAATATTCGTGGTCGTGAGATCGAGCAGGAACAAATGATTGTCCGTGCCTCCGGATACAATTTTGTAGCCGCGCTTCTGCAACACCTTGGTCATGACTTTTGCGTTGGTGACGACTTGCGCGGAATAGACTTTGAATTCCGGCTGCAGCGCTTCGAGAAAGGCGACCGCTTTGGCGGCGATCAC
>JBDUBO010000142.1:0-7092 GCA_040004115.1 Gammaproteobacteria bacterium
CCCGGTCACAATATTTTCAACGGCGCGCTCGATAATGCATCCGGTGTGGCCGGAATGATCGCATTGGCGCAATCCTTCGTCCGCACCAAGCCCATTGCCGACCGGTCGATCGCGTTTTTGGCGCTGACCGGCGGCGATTTCGGCCTGCTGGGATCCCGATACTATATCGAGAACCCGGTGCTGCCGTTGCGCGACACCGCGGCCGTGCTCAATCTGGATACTCTGCACGGCGGCGGACCGACGCGCGACGTGACCATCTTCGGTATAGGCAATACCGATCTCGAGGACTACGCGCGCGCGGCAGCACTGCTCGAGGGTCGCGACGTGACTCTCGAACCGACGCCCGAGCAGGGGCTTTACTTTCGGTCCGATAATTTCACCTTCGCGAAGGCAGGCGTGCCGGCGCTGTATGCCAAGGGTGGGCTGGATGACGCGGCGCGCGGCCCGGCATGGGGCCGGGCGCAACTCGACGACTATATGTTGCACCGCTATCACCAGCCGAGCGACGTGTATTCCGCAGGCTGGGACGTGCGCGGCGCGCTGGAGGATCTTGATCTTTACTACACGGTCGGCAATCGAGTGGCGCGCACGCGGCGATTTCCGCGCTGGTATCCGAACAGCGAATATCGGGTAAGCCGCGATCGCGCGGCGGAACCCTAGGGCTGCTGCGCCTAGCGCTTACCGACGCCGGCCCAGTGCTTCTTGCGGTCAAAGCTCCCGGTGGTGTTGTACGGGTCGAAACCGCGCTTCTCGTTCGCCGCCTTGAGCGGCGCGGATTTCACGCTGAGCTTCTCCGCCATGTTCGCCTGCCGCAACTCGCGTACACCGAAGCTGAAATCCGCTTCCGGATCTTTCAGTGTCTTGTGGTCGCTCATTATTGGACTTTCCTCTACAAATAAAAAACCGATGTGTCAACGGCGCACGCTTTGTTTTCGATTTTGCCGTGCTGTACATGTTCCCAAATTGCGACAGCAAGATGCGGGCGCGATCGCAAAACTGTGACGCGGATCGTGTCGATTGAGACATAACATGGCCGGGCGGCCTGAATCGACGCTGCTCGCGTCGGGAAACGCGCCTCAACCCATGCGCGCAAGCGCACCGGGTATTTGCCGATCGAAGGGCACCGAGCGGTTGCGGCCGCGCATCTTGGCCGTGTACAGGGCTTGGTCGGCCGCCTTGACGAAGTCGGCGGCACTGCCGAACAGCGTTTGCGCGCCGTGCGTGGCGCAGCCGATGGAGATCGTGACCTTGGCTTGATCGGAACCGATGACATGTCCGGTATGGCGGAACGCAAGCACGATGCGCTCGCAGATGCTGCGTGCCGTCTCTGCGTCGGTGGCCGGGAGCACCACGACGAACTCTTCGCCCCCGTAACGCGCGATCAAGTCCGTCTCGCGGGTGTTGCCGCGAAGAATGCGCGCTGTCGCCTGCAGGATGCGGTCTCCGGCCTGGTGGCCGAAGCTGTCGTTGATGTTCTTGAAGTTATCCAGGTCCGCGAATGCCACGCTCAACGGCCATTTATGACGCGTTGAATTATCGAACTCGCGCCCCAAAAATTGATCGAGGTAGGCGCGGTTGTAGACGCCCGTAAGAGAGTCGCGGCGGGTCTCTTCCTCGAGTTCGAGCGTGCGCGTTGAGAAATCTTCCGCGGCCACCCGCAATGTGTTGATCTCGCGCAGCGCGTGCATGTTGCGCAGCATCAATACTTCGCGGGCCTGCTCGAGAATCAGTTCCGGATGCTGCTTGGCCAGCAAATCGGTCTCGAAAATCGCCTCGGTCTCGGGGATCATGGAGCCGATGGTGCCCAACACCTGGCCGAATGACATTTTATCGAGTCCCAGGCTGCGTTCCGCGCACCGCGCCGTCTCAGCGAATTGCCGCTGCTCCGGGTCCAGCAGGAACAGATCCGCCACCTGTCCGGACAGAGCGACGCAGCGATTGAAAATCTGCCCCGGTTCCGCGCTGAAGCTCTGATCCAGCTGATGGCTATGCGCGATGGCGCGATGCAGCCTTTCCGGCAGATTCCACCCCTGCATCAGCCAGCCACCGACATGCGCGTGATCGACCTGCAGTCGCTTTATCTCGTGCGCGGCCAGCGCCGCATGTTGGCGCTGCAGGCTTTCCCCGCCGGCATACAAGTCCGGCACGGCCTGGTCCAGCGCCAGCATGCCGACGTCTTGCAGCAGGGCCGACAGGAAAATCTCCTCGGCCAGCGAATGATGCATGGCGTCGCCGAGCGCACGTGCCGCGGTTGCCGCAAGCAAGGCGCGGCGCCAATACAGGTCGTAGTTGAGGCCGTTTGATTTTGCGCCGCGCAGGGATTTAACCAGGGAGAAACTCAAGGCTAGGGTCAACGTGGCGTTCAGCCCGAGCACCACCAGCGCCTGCCGCAGATTGTCGCTCTTGCGCCTCTGGGCATAGAGCGGTGAGTTGGCGATGCGCAGGACTTTGGTGGAAAGAGCCGAGTCCATGCTCAAAGCCTTGGCCACCTTGCTCATCTCGATGTCCGGATCTTGCGCGAGCTCGATGATGTGCGTCGCCACGCCCGGCGGCGAGGGAAAATTCAGTGATCTTCGAAGGTGAGCTTCGATCTCGGGATTCACGCGCGACGCTCCAACAAATCAATCGGGATCCAAATCCGCCTATTAACTGTTAGCGTCCGCGAAACGCGGAACTTGAGTTTCCCCTAAGCCAGACGCGCGCTGGCCCGCCACCAGGCTCTTAACGCCTTGAACAGCAGATACAGGCCGTAGGGCCCCAGGAGTACCGCCCAGGAGGCGATCGATGTCTGGCCGAGTCCTGCGAAGAAGATGCCGTAGAGGCGCCCAAGGCTTGCTCCCTCGTAGCGGCCGAGCGACGCTACGCCTGCGTAAAAAATAAGGAATGGCATGAGAGCGACGCCGCAAAGCAATGCGAATACGGCTATCGCCAGCTCCACCGACCACGGACTGGTCAACCCAAGACGCTCGAACAGTCTCGTCATCATGCTACGGATTGTAAACGAATCCGGCCTTTAGTCGCCCTGAGGGCTGTAGAATCCCGACATGCGACCCTGGACTCCTCAGACGCTTTACGAGGCCAAGCCCTGGGCCCTGATCGGCATCGGGGTGATTCTGGCAATCGGCATGATGCTGTGGTCGCTGTCGGCCGGACTTTGGACAGTGTGGCGCGGTTTGCTGTGCCTGGCCGGCGCCGCGCTCGCGGTGGTGGGTGGTGCCACCCTGCAATTGCGCCAGGATTACCGTGCGCGCAGCAAGTGGCGGCGAGACCCGCCGCCTTGATTCGCACGGCCGTGATCGGCGTCGGCTATCTGGGCCGATTCCATGCGCAAAAATATGCGAGCCTGCCGAACTCGCAGCTGATCGGGGTGGCGGATCCGTCGTCGCAGGCGCGGTTGGCCGTGGCCGGCGAATTGGGTGTTGCGGCCTACGCTGATTATCGCGAATTGCTGGGTCATGTAGATGCCGTCAGCATCGTGACTCCCACGCCCCTGCATTTCGACGTCGCCAAGGATTTTCTCGACGCCGGCGCCAGCGTCTTGGTCGAGAAGCCGATGACCGTGACTGTAGCGGAAGGCGAAATGCTCATCGAATTGGCACGTCGCGCCAATCGCACTCTGCAGGTCGGTCACTTGGAGCGCTTCAACGCTGCGGTCAAGGCAGTTCAGCCCGTGCTGACCGTGCCGCGCTTCATCGAGTCGGCGCGGCTTGCGCCTTTCAAGTATCGCGGCACCGACGTCGATGTGGTGCTGGATTTGATGATTCATGACATCGATTTGATCTTGAGCATCGTGCGCTCGCCGGTGGTGGCGGTGGACGCAATCGGCAGCAGCGTGTTTTCCCGGGAAGTCGATATCGCGAATGCGCGCCTGCGTTTCGCCAACGGCTGCGTCGCGAATGCAACCGCGAGCCGTGTCAGCTTGAAGACCGAACGCAAGTTGCGGCTGTTTCAGGACGATGCCTACATTTCGGTCGATTTGCAGCAGAAAGTGCTGACCGTGATCCGCAAGGGCGCCGGCGTAGGCGCCGACGGCGTGCCGCAAGTGGCCATCGATGAAACCACTTACGAGCAGGGCGACGCGCTGAAGGACGAGATCGTCGCATTCCTCGAGTCGGCGGCTACCGGCTCTCCGCCGGCGGTGAGCGGCGCAGACGGGCTACTGGCGCTGCGCACCGCGGTGAACATCGCCGAGCAGGTGGCGAACTCGAGGCGGCAATTCTCCTAGGGAGAGGTTGGAGTCCGAAGCGGCGCGGCGGGGGGCGCAGCGGTGTTGCCGGGAGCTGACGGTGCCGCCGGTTCTGGCGCGCCGGGAATGGTACCCGGCTCGTTGTCGGTGATGCTGACGCTATCCACCAGGAAGCGAGTGTCTGCAAAGCAATTGGTGGGGATGCCAGGGTGCTCGGTGTAATGCAGATGCACCCGGTGACCGACTGCTTTGATCAAGGCCGCCGCGACCGCTTTGTCGCGCACGCTGAAGTCCCACAATTGCGGGGATATGCCCGCACCCATGTACTGTCCGCCACCGTAGTACAAGGCGATTTCGCCTTCCTGAGTCTTGCAGACCCAGCCGCGCCGCACGAATTTCTGCAGCACGCCGGCCCGCTCGCCCTCGGCGTAGGCCCATGCCAGCGTCAACCAGGTCCATAAGCCGGTGCCTACCACGATCAAGAGCAGCAAGATAAAGAACAGTCGACCCAGACGGCCGCGGGACCTGCGCCTTCCCGTCGAATTCGGAACTTCAATCCGGGTCATGAGTTAACAACGCCCCTGCGCCCCGTGGCCCTAAAAATTGGTGGAGCCGGGGGGAATCGAACCCCCGTCCATAAGTCCTACGCTACAAGATCTACGTACGTAGCCACGTCTATTGTTCTCACCGCGCACTACCCAACGGGCAGGGAAAGCGTGCAGCCAGCCCGGTATTTTTTCGTCGAACACACCCCAGGCACGTGTATCCCACTAGCTGATGAGCGCTACACCCAAACGTTCTCACCAGCACGAGACGCTTGGGTTTCAACCGCGATTAGGCGGCTAGAGCGTAGTTGTCTTGATTGGCAACTATAAGTTTGCAAATAGTTTAACGAGGAACCTGCACCTCGGTACGCCCCTGCAGTTTCGCAACCCATGTCGAAACCGGTCGGCCCCAGATCGAGCTGCTAGCTTACGCGCTCCGGGCGATTGATCCAAATTGGCCCGCCGGAGCCCCCAAAGCCGGCGGCGTCAAGCCCGCGGTCAGCGCCACGCCTGCAGTCAATGCCGCGCCGCTTTCATGATGCGGCCCTTGTCACGCTGCCAGTCCCGGTCCTTGTCGGTGGCGCGCTTGTCGTGCTGCTTCTTGCCCTTGGCCAGGCCGATCTCGAGCTTGGCGCGGCCTTCCTTCCAATAAAGCTCGAGCGGCACGAGGGTGTAGCCGCGCCGCTCGACTGCGCCCACCATGTGATCCAGCTGGCGGCGGTTGAGCAGCAGCTTGCGGGTGCGCGTGGGGTCGGTATCGACGTGCGTCGATGCCGAGTTCAATGCGCCGATATGTGCGCCGAACAAAAAGGCCTCGCCGTTCTTGAGATACACGTAGGCCTCGGCAATTTGCGCCTTGCCGGCGCGCATGCTCTTGACTTCCCAGCCCATCAGCGAGATGCCGGCCTCAAAACGCTCCTCGATGAAGTAATCGAAGCGCGCTTTGCGGTTGACGGCAATCGGCGGCAATTTTTCGGGGGCCTTGACCACAGCTGAAGTCTACCGATTCGCGGCTGGCGGCGCCTGCGGTTTTGCTGGAGAATCCGCCGTGGCGACGAGACCAAGGGACAACGAATGCAGGTAGTCGAGCGCAGCGCACTGGTGAGTTTTACGCCCGCGCAAATGTTCGCTTTGGTGAATGACGTCGCTCGCTATCCCGAATTCCTGCCCTGGTGCGTCGCGGCCCGCGTCGAGGACATTTCCGCCGCAGAACGCATTGCCTCCCTGAAGATTGCCCGCGGCGTGCTGCAAACCGAATTCACCACCCGCAATTCGCTGCAGCAAGATACCCGGATTCATATGCAACTGTTGCATGGCCCGTTCCGCGACTTGACCGGCGAATGGCGTTTCGATGCCATCGGCACGCGCGGATCACAGGTGCATTTTCACGTCGAGTTCGAGTTCAAGAGTCGCCTCACCGCGGCCGCCTTCAACGCCGTGTTCGAGGCGCTGTGCGGCACCATCATCGATGCCTTCGTTGCGCGCGCCCAAAATGTCTACCCGCGCCCGGAATGAAGGATACGGCGTTGCAGATCGTGGTCGCTTATGCGGAGCCGCAACGCGCCGTGCTCAAGACTTTTCGAATGGCGCCGGGCTCCTGCGTCGCGGATGCCATGCGACTAGCCGCCCTCGACCCTGATTTCAGCGGCATCGATCTGGAGAATTCCGCGCTCGGCATATTCGGCCGAGTGACCCGGCTCGATCAGGCGCTCAAGGAAGGCGATCGAATTGAAATCTACCGGCCGCTTGCCACCGATCCGAAAACAGCCCGGCGCGCGCGCGCCAAGCAAGCCCGCAAATCCCGCCCCTGACTCAGACCGTCTTTTCCTTTCCGCTCGCGCCGCGAGCGCTATCGGCCAGGGTCGCCCCGACCCCGTTAAATTCGCGCGTTAGCGCTCAATAAGTTCTTCCATTCTTGATCTGCGCCGCGGAAGCGTCCTGAGCTGCCGCCTCGGCCGCGCTCGGCTTATCGAGTTTCGCGACCTTGTCTGCCTCGAAATACACCGTAACACGGCGCGAATCGACGTGGCGGCTGCGGCCCTTCTTGAGATAGTAAATATAGTCCCAACGTTCGTGATTGAATGGGTCGGCCACCATGGGTGTACCCAGCAAGTAGCGCACCTGACTGCGAGTCATGCCGGCCTTGACCTGTTCGACCGCCGCCTGATCCAAGAAATTGCCCTGCTGAATGTTGATGCGATAGACGCAGCCGGACGCCAGCCATCCCAACGCTATTGCCAGCAGAACCTGTTTAAATGTTGTCGTCAAAGTGGTGCGCAGCCGTTAAATGATTGATAATTGGATCCGTATCATACCCGAGGGCACAGCATGCCGCAGCGCCTGAAAGCCGATTCGACCAGC
>JBDUBO010000062.1:0-23541 GCA_040004115.1 Gammaproteobacteria bacterium
GCCACGGAACTCGATACCGAGACGGATCGCTATGAGTTTACCCGGCAGTGCCGCGAGAGCTCGCCGAGCGTCTGATTTGGGTCCGTCAATGGGATTCGACGTAGATCGCGACGCCGTCTCCAGACTTGCCATAGAAGAACGCCGAGACTCCGAGGCCGAGTCCATACGGGGAGTGCCCCGAATCCATCTCCGTGCTGATACCGGCGCCCACCGATCCCGATGTTTGGCCGCCCACGCCGTGGAGCAGAATGCCATTCGCGCCGACTTTTGCGGCGTCACTCTTGAGGCGCTCGATGACCTTGTCCATTTTCGCCGATGCCGTGATGGCGAATGATCCGCGGCTGGTCGCGGTCAGGTTGGCGATTTGTACGTACGGGGAGCTGGGTGGCTGCAGATAAATACGTACCTGATCCGGCGTCGTAGGCGGCCGCGCCCGTCCGACAAGCGCCACATTCGAAGCAGCACATCCGCCAAGCGCCGCAATCATCAGTGCCCCACTCGCGCTCGCCATTGCCCGAGTCATGGGTACGATTTCCGATTAACCGCTGAATTCGAATGCACCCGCCGATGATAACAGCGGCAGTGACCAATATCAGGACGGCTGCGGGCGTCGCCACACCCGGCTCACAACGGCACGTGCGCAGCTCTCTGAGATCAGGGTAAGCAATGCTGCCGTGGGTGGCCACGCGGCAGCGCGTCCGACTGATGCGACGAGCGTTGAACGGACGAGCGTTGAACGGACGAGCGTCGACCGGACGTGCGTCGACCGGGCGCTCACATCGATCTTAATCGCTCGGGTGAAGGTAGATTTCATTTCCGTACAGGCGAGACCGGCGGCCTACTTATAGAAATACGGGGTGAGGATGCGAACCTCGGTAATGTGCTCAACAGGGAGTTTGCTGCGTCCTGCAGCCCGGCGTATCGCCTCGGGCGAGGGCGCGTCGTACACACAGAACGTTTTCTTCTTGTCCGTGCTCACGTAGGAGTGCACCCACGTGACCTGATCCGCCATGTTGCTTTCCACGACGGCCGCGCAAGCTCTTGCGCCGTTCTCATCGATTGGAACCAACAGTCCATCCGGAAAATCTCTTTCGACGACATAGCGCGGCATGGCCAGCACCTTAGACGAGCGGGTGCGGCGGCAAATCGGTAGGGCCACCTAATTTACCCGAGAGGATTCCCTATATTGGGGCACCCGTACCCAACCGCCGTGTCTTGTTGGATACTGCAGGCTCACCATGGAATTGCTGGAACGCCAAAGCGAACTCGACGACCTGACGCGACTGCTGCGTGACGCGGGGTCGGGCACCGGCAAGATGGCGTTCGTCAGCGGCGAGGCGGGCGCCGGTAAGAGTGCGCTGGTCGAGCAATTTGCGTTTCAGTCGGCGGACACGGCGCGGGTTCTATGGGGCCATTGCGATGCTTTGCAAACTTCGCGAGTGTTGGGGCCGATCAACGAGGTCGTGGCGGGAATGGCGCTCCTGCCGGGAGCTTCTCCGGAGTCCGGGCTGGAGCGGGACCAACTGTTCTCCCGGCTGTTTGAGCGGCTCTCGACGCCGAATCCCCTCAGCATCGTGGTTCTGGAAGACCTGCATTGGGCAGACGAGGCAACGCTCGATTTTCTGCGTTTCTTTGGCAGACGCGTACAGCGCACGCGCTGTCTGCTTATCGCTACGCATCGCGACGATGAGCTTGCGCCTACCCACCTGCTGCGCGGCGTACTCGGCGAACTGACGGGGCAGCACACGGTACGCATTTCCCTGCCGGCTTTGTCGTTCAATGCTGTAGAACAGCTCTCACAGGCTACGCGCCGCAACCCGCACAAGGTGTATGAGGTGACCGGCGGCAACCCGTTCTTCGTGCGCGAACTGTTGTCGGCTCCGATTGACGCAGTGCCAGGAACCGTGCGCGATGCGGTATTGGCGCGGCTGCTGCAATGCTCGGCCGCAGCGCGCGAGCTGGCAGAACTCGTGTCGCTCGTACCTGGCCGCACCGTGCCCTGGATTACCCGCTCCATACTCGGCGATGTAGGCGCCGCCGCGGACGAGGCGGTCGCTCGCGGTTTGCTGCGCTATCACGACGAAGCGTTGGCGTTTCGTCACGAGCTGGGTCGGCTGGCCGTTGAGAGCACGATTCCACGGGCCCGTGCCCAGGCGCTTCATCAGAGCATTCTGGCCAGCCTTGTCGAACACAATGCCGACCTCTCTCAGCTGGTGCACCATGCCGCGCTCGCCCAGGACATCGAGGCGCTGCTCGAATACGCACCGCGCGCGGCGAAGCAGGCAGCGCGAGCCGGCGCTCGTCGCGAGGCTGTGGCGCACTTGGAGACGGCACTTCGTCATCTGGATTCGTTGAGCGTACCCGAGCGCGCCCGTCTGCTGGAGTTGCACGCCGCCGAGTGCGATACGACCAATCAGGTGCGCGCGGCCCTCGACTCCGCCACCCGGGCGCTGGCGCTGTGGCGGGAGCAGGGCGAGGTGGCGGCGCAGGCTCGGGTGCTCCTGTTGATGTGTCGGCAACAGTGGAAATCGGGCCAGAAGATTTTCGCTGATCGTTATGTCCAAGAAGCGATTTCACTGCTCGAGACCTTGCCGCCGTCGGCCGACCTTGCGATGGCCTACAGCGCCCGCTCGCAGCTGGCAATGACCGCCGACAATCGGGAGGAGACGCTGGAGTTTGCACAGCGCGCACTCGATCTCGCCACTAGGTTTGGGGACCATCGCGTCCGCTCGCATGCCCTGAATAACGTGGGCGCTGTGCTGTTGCATTCGGATAACTTGCTGGGTTTTGCCCGATTGGAAGAAAGTCTCTCGGTTGCCCTCGAGCACAATTTTCAGGAACACGCCGGCCGTGCATACGCCAACTTGGTGAGCGGCGCGGTGCGCCAGCGCCTTTCGAACACGGTGAGGCGCTACCTGACCGAGGGAATCGCCCACTGCGAAGCTCACGAAGTCCAAGCGAATTTGGCCTACCTACGTGCCTATAGCGCGCACTTCGATCTCGACCAGGGGCGCTGGGAGCAGGCCGCACGCATGGCCGCAGAGCTGCTCGAGAGTCACGTCATCGCGGTCTCGCAGCGCGTTCCCGCTCTGATGGTGCTGGCCATCGTTCGTGCGCGACGCGGCGATCCGGGCGTCGATCCGCTGCTCGACGAAGCAATGCAGCTCGCGTTGCCCACCGGCGAACTGCAGCGTATCGGACGCGTTGCCGCCACTTGTGCCGAAGTCGCCTGGTATCGGGGCGACCTCAAGCGCGTGGCCGCGGACTCAGCCGTAGGGCTGCAGGCCGCCGTCAGTCATCAAGATCCCTGGCTGCAAGGGGAACTCGCCTACTGGTCGAGTCGTGCCAGCCCGGGCTTGAGCGTGAGCACGGACATCGCCGAGCCGTACGCGCTGATGATCCGCGGTGATTGGCAGGGCGCCGCGGCCTCCTGGCAGCAGCTCGACGCGCCCTATGAGCGCGCGCTTGCTCTGGCCGACGGCCCTGAACAGGCGCTGCTCGAATCTCTATCGATACTCGAAGAACTCGGCTCGGGACCGCTCGCGGCGATGGTGCGGCAGCGCCTGCGCGACCGGGGGGCTCGCGGAATTCCTCGCGGGCCGCGCTCCTCGACGCGGGAAAATCCGGCAGGACTTACGTCGCGCGAACTCCAAGTGTTATCGCTGCTCGTGCACGGACATACCAACACCGAGCTCGCCCGCCGGCTGCACATCTCGGCGACGACCGTCGATCATCACGTCTCTTCGATACTGGAAAAACTGGCAGTGCGTTCGCGTACCGAAGCGGTTGCGGCTGCATTTGGGCTGGGGATCGTGAAAGCAGCCAAGGGGCGAACCGTTCCTTGATCCTGAGGCGAACACCAGAGACGAGGACGGTGGGCGCCACCGTCCTCCCCTGAGCTGTCTATTGCTTCGCGGCCAGCCTGATGGTCTGGCGAGTTTGTTTCGTGTAGTAGCTGGTCAACGCCGGCGCATTGACGTCGGCTACCGCATGATCGATCGCCTTGTCGATGCAAGGACGCGCGGATTTCGCAGCCTCCCACTCCCAGGTGGCGAATGTCGGCGTACAAACCAGTCGGGCCGCAGAACGAATCCGCGAATACAAAGTGGCTGCCCCCTCGGCACGCGTCAGGTCAAGGTCGGCAAATTTGACGGTACGCTGGGCGAACTCGAGACTTTGATTGCTGGGGGCGTTGGCAGCGTAGACATCTGTGCAGGCGCCAAGTGAAGCCAAGTAAGCGGTTCCCAGCAAGGCGTGAATAGCGGTTTTCATCTTCGTGTAGCGGCGCATGGCGCTCATCTCCTGTAATCGACCGGAACATTCCGGACGATGGATAGACTATGCCGTGCAATTCGCCCGCGAAGCGGGGAACCTCCCTATCTTGTGCTCTATCCATCCCTAGACTAGGGGATGACTGCTAAAATGGCGACCGAGGAGTGATCGAATGGAACTTCCGCTGACGCCACTGGAGTTCGCGCGCCGAGCGCGCAAATTGTATCCAGACCGCGAGGCGGTCATCGACGGCGAACTGCGTTTGAATTATGCCCAGTTCTTCGATCGCTGCGACCGCTGGTCATGCGCGCTGCAGAGATTGGGCCTTAAGCAGGGCGACCGCGTCGCGATCATCGCCCCAAACACGCATGCCATGCTGGAGTCGTTCTACGCGGTGCCGCAATTGGGCGCCGTGCTGGTGCCGCTCAACCACCGGCTGAGTGCGGAAGATTTTGCCTACATGATCCGGCACAGCGGATCGCGTTTCGTTTGCGCGCATGCCGATTACCTCGCTGCGGTTGACAGCATCCGCGATGAGTTGCCCGGGGTTTCGTATTTCATCGCCTTGGAAGGCGCGCGCTCCGGCTGGATGGACTACGAGTCGTCGCTTGCAGAATGTCCGCCGGAATTCGAGAGGCCGGCGATCGCGGAATCGGATTTGCTCACCATCAACTACACCAGCGGCACAACCTCGCGTCCAAAGGGGGTGATGATCACCCACCGCAATGCGTGGATGAACAGCATCGGCATGCTGTTGCATCGATCCATGACGGCGGCAGACCGGTATCTATGGACGCTGCCCATGTTCCACGCCAACGGCTGGACGTTTGTCTGGACGGTGACGGCCGTAGGTGCGGCGCATATCTGTGTGCGCAAGATGGATGCCGCCACGTTGTATGAATGTATTGGTCAGGAACGCATCACCATGCTGTGCGCGGCGCCGACCGTCTTGATCACGATCGCCAGTGCACCGGCGCAGTTGCGCCGCAATGCGCCGCGCGGCATCGGCGTTTTGACCGGGGGCGCGGCGCCGGCGGCAGCCACCATTCAGCGCATTGAAGGCGAGTTGGGGTGGGAGATCACCCAGGTCTACGGGCTCACGGAGACCGCTCCGATTATCACCATCTGCGAACCCCGACCACGCGATGCCCAACTGGACGCAGACGCGCGAGCAGTCATCAAGGCGAGGCAGGGTGTGGAGCTGATCACTTCCGGCGAGGTCACGGTGATCGACGACGGCGGCCATGACGTTCCCCACGACGGGCGAACTTTGGGGGAAATCGTGGTTCGCGGCAATTTGGTGATGAAAGGTTACTACCAGGATCCGCATGCCACCGAGCTGGCATTGCGGGGAGGTTGGTTTCACAGCGGGGATGCCGCTGTGATACATCCGGACGGTTACATTGAGATCCGCGATCGGTTCAAGGACGTGATCATCAGCGGTGGCGAGAACATCTCGTCGATCGAGATCGAGGGCGCATTGTTGCGCCATCCGGCCGTACAAGAGGTGGCGGTGGTGGGGGTGCCGGATCAGAAATGGGGTGAGACACCGCACGCCTTTGTGGTGCTGCGCCTCGATGCGGTTGCATCCAGCGAAGAGTTACATCAGTTCTGCCGCGAGCACATGGCACACTTCAAGGTACCCCGGCACTTTAGTTTCATAGCCGAATTGCCCAAGACGGCTACCGGAAAGATTCAGAAATTCATGCTGCGAAACAATCGCAGTGCCATTAGCGTTCAGTGATGTTTATTCTATGTTAAATTCGTAATATATTGATAAATAACGATATTTACCGCTGCAAATCGCGTTCCAGGATATCGGATATGTGAGATTCGATTCTGCTCGCCTCCTGGCGGAGTGCAGCGATCTGCAATTCCAGGATGTAGTGCCGATTTCCATCCGTGCCGTAAGCATCAAGTTTGTCGTACTCGGCTTCAAGGCGCTCGGCCTCATCAGTGAGTAGGCGTTGCTTCGAATAAAGCTCGTCGAGGTGATCTGGGGCACCGAGAGGCATCGCTCGACTGTATACGCATGTGCTGCAAATAGGGAGGCGGGCAGCTTGCGGATTGCCCTCGCTACTCGCGCCAGCGGCGTTGTTGCTCTTCCGGCAAATCGTAGCCGGTCAGAAACGCGGCGAGCCGGTGTCCTTCCGACGCAGCGTCTGCATCCGGGCGGATGATGTGGCGTGGCGGCAGCGCGGCGCCCCGGTGTCGCAACAGCGGGGCCAGGCTGCGCCAGTGGAGTCCGTTGCCGGGCTCTCCGAGCACGCCAATTGCCACGACCGCATACCCATGATGCGCATATTCCGCGACCTGATCGGCGATAACCGCGAGCAGCAGGCCATGCTCGCCCCCAGGAGGCAGCTGCAATACACCGTAACCGCCGGCCTCGAGCGTGCCAAGCGCGTCGGACAGCGCGTTGCGCAACGGTTGCGGCGGCGGATTGATGAGCACATCAGGGACCAGCGCTATCCGCCAGCCGCGTAAATCGCCGTTCACGTCGCCGCCGAATCGTCGGCGCGTGGACCCTCAACACCGTCGCGACTATCCAGGAATTGCTCCAGGTCGCGGCGCGAACCAGCCTCATCGAAGCGCCCCATGTCCAGAGCCCAGCCCGTGGCCGGCACCGGCGGCAGGCCGCGTCGCGCCAGTTCCGCCTCCAATTCCTCGATCCACACGCCCGGCCGCGGCACGATCTCCCAGTCATCTTGCGGCCGATTTGGGCGGCCACCCCAATCGGGCTTGCTGGAGGTGAAACGCACGCCGCTGGAAGGGCTGCCGTCGAGCCCAATCAGGATTACCTCGTCGCCATTGCGCAGATGACGCTCGATCAGCGGTGCGATCGCCAACGCCAGGCTGCGACAATGAGCTCGATAGGCTGGGGTGTCGTATTGCTCATAGACCGCCCACCAACGCCGCGCACCCGCGAAGGCCAGCTCGGGACAGGGCAGCTGCAAAAGCTGGTATCCCCTGTTGCGCAGCGCTTCGACGACTGGGTTGACCATGCCTCGGTAGCGGGCACCCTCGCAGACCTTGGCGTTCTGGTTCATGAGGCAGTTCGCGAGCAGCGCGACCTTGCGCGGAGTATTCGGCTCCATTGACTGACTCGCTCCGCCGTTGACATGCCGGTCTGGCATCAATCAATGATGCCCCGATCCGGGCGGGGTTGTCTCTTGGAGAATGACGCCTCAAAGCCGTTTCGACAATAAAACCAAGCGCAGGGAGCCGATTTTTTGCAGCTCGACCGCTGAACGTGCTGAATGCGCTGAGTGCTGAGTGCAATAAAAACGCAGCTGACGCGGTCCTGTTCGGGTGGCGGTCAATTTGTACGACCCAATGAGTAAACAGATGCAGATACGAATGAGATTCTTGGCGATTGGCGTGCTCGCGGCCGGACTTGCGGGCGCCGCGGTGCCGAATGACCCGCATGAGGTTACTCCGATAGGAGTCAATGCGAGGGCGCCGAGCTTCACCGCTCAAGACGTCGACGGTAGAGCTTTCAAGTTCGATCCCACTACTTTGCGACAGCCGACGATGATCATTTTCTATCGCGGCGGGTGGTGTCCCTATTGCAATGCGCAGCTGCAAGACCTTCACACCGTCGTGCCGCAGATATCCGCGCTGGGATATCAAGTGCTGTTTTTGAGCACTGATCAGCCCAAGCTTCTCTACTCGAGTCTAAAGGAAAAGGTGGATTATCACATTCTGTCCGATTCGACGATGGACGCTGCGCATGCCTTTGGTGTTGCTTTTCATGTCGACGACGCGACGCTTGAGAAAATGAAGACCTACGGAATTGATCTTGAGGCAACTCAAGGCGGCACGAGGCACGAATTGCCCGTACCTTCGGTTTTTATCGTCGACCGTGGCGGCGTGGTTCGCTTCCGTCACTATGACCCTGATTATAAGGTTCGACTCGATGCGGCTCACGTCCTTGCGGCAGCCCAGAGTGCGCTAGCCGTTGGCGGAGCCAGGTGAGCTGAGCGAGTATTCAGGTGTAGGGACCAGCGTCAACGGGGCTCAATTCACCGGGGCCGCCGCTACTTTGGTAATGTGAGGCATGGGTCGCGGGGGGGAGTAACCATGTCGGCGGCGCTGGTGATCGTCTATGTTTGCTTGGCGGCCGTCGAGATTGCCGTCATCGTCGCCTGGGTGGTCGCGACGCGCAGGCGTCGCTGGCCAGTGCGGCCGTCGACCGGCGACGTCGTGATCGGCGGCGTGACGAGCTTTCTCGACACGCTAGGTATCGGAAATTACGCGCAGATCACTGCATTGTTCAAGCTGCGCGGGCACCCGCCGGACGAGCTGATTCCGGGGACGCTGAACGTCGGCAATGCCGTGGGGATAATCTTCAGCTCGACGCTTTTCATCACCACGGTCAGGGTCGAGCCCATCCTTTTGATGGCGATGGTCGTCAGCGCTGGGGCCGGCGCCTGGATCGGCGCCGGCATCGTCAGCCGGATGCATCGCCGCGTGATCCAGGTGTTCATGGGCGTGGCCCTGCTACTCGCCGCCGGTTTCTTCATGATGACCAACCTCGGCATCATTCCGCCGACCGGTTCGGCGATGGGGCTCACGGGCTGGCGGTTCGCGTTGGCGGTCCTGGCAAATTTCGTCCTCGGCGCGCTCATGTGCGTTGGCATCGGTAACTATGCGCCCTCCATGGCGCTGCTGGCGCTCCTCGGGATGCACCCGATCGCTGCCTACCCGATCATGATCGCGAGCGACGGCGTGTTGATCCCAGTGGCGAGTCTCGGCTTCCTGCGCTCCGGCCGCTTCGCGCCCGCGGTCGCGGTCGGGCTCACACTCGGCGGAATCGTCGGCACGATCGCCGCGTTTCCGCTGGTGAAGATGCTCGGCGATCACCTCACGCTGATGCGCTGGGTCGTCACGGGCGTCATCGCGTATGCGGCCATCGCCATGCTCCGCTCCGCCCGGGCATCCCAGCCCGATGCGCCGGTGCCAACTATGCCCGAATAGCGTTCTGCCGCGCTGGTCAAGTAAGAGGTGGAACCCGCAGTTGCTCATCGACGCTTACCCCGCAATGGGGGCAACGCGGCGACCGGTTTGCCATCAATCCGTTTGCGACTGCGAAGCCGATGCGACCCATACGCTTAATGCAATTGGGGCACGGAATCTCGAACAGACTCCAAACAGCGGCAAGAACCACCGCCGCCACGACCACTGCAAGAACAAACCTAAGGACGAATACTCTGGGAGCGGAACTCAGCAAGGCTCCGGCGACAATAAGAAATGCGATAGTGCCGGTGACGGTGCGATTACAGCGACGAATGAGATATTGCCGGATCGTCATTAGCCCTCATCGTAACCAATTGGCCGAGCCCTGGCCCTTGCTATCTGATGCCGCACTGCACGGCGGCCAGGTTATGTTCCGCGTGGTCACAAGGCGGGGCGATAGTGATACGTGAGCCACAGTTCCGGGTTTCCGCCTGCCGGGACCGCTGGCGCGCATTGTGTCGTCACTGTATTTTGGGTGCGTTCCTTCGACGCCCGCAGGGAGTTTATGCACCAATCACAGTTGCGCGAGATGATCGTCGCGGAAGAGCGAAAGCAGGAGCGCTTCCGACTGCTGCGCCAGCCGGCGGCGCCGGTCTTTCTCTGCACGCTTGGCGTGCGCGCCGAGGCGCTCGCCGTCAAGGACGTGTCGCGAGGCGGCGTTGGTCTGTACCTTGAGCAACCGCTACCGACCGGGTTGCAGGTTTCGATCGAGTATGAAGCCCGGCACCTGACGCTCAACGTCAACGGCGTGATCATCTGGTGCAGGCCACGCCAGGACTCCGATATCGACGTGCCCGATTTCGCCGAAGCCTGCGTGATCGGCGTGGAACTCTTCAGCCCGATGCTGCTGCTGTCGGCATTTCGGGACGCGCTGCCGGTCTACGCGCTGTCGGTCGGCGAAGCCTAAGGGCAACGGGTAGGGCGCTGTCGAGTTCGCGCAATTTGTCGGTAGCTAAGTCGCCGACGTAATCCGTCAATCGGGATTTCGCTGGACTAATAAGTCCATCGCACTGAATGGCACTCTCGTGTTCAAGGCTTTCGGCTGTGTTCAGCGACACCTGGGTGGGCAGACCATACCACTGCGTAAATACTCGAGCGCGGATCACCGTCGAATACGTCGAGTCGATTGGAGGCCTGCCGAGGGTCACTCAGCCGGTGCTGATGCTGAACGGCAGCTTCGACATGTTTTTCCCTGTCGAGACTTCGCAGAAGCCGATGTTCGGCTTCCTCGGCACGCCACAGAAGCAGAAAAAGATGATCGTGTATCCGTCCAGGCATCTCGTGCCGTGGCCGGAGTTAATCCGGGAGACGCTCGCCTGGTACGACGCGACGCTCGGATCCGTCAAGTAGAACCGCGCAACCGCCACTTTTGCAAAAAAAAGGCCGACATTTCCTGAGGTCGCCTTAAAGTAAACCTTGCATACGCAACGAGTACGATCAATGTTCAATTTCAGTCAATGGTGGTGCAAATTCCTGCTCGCGCTCGCGCTCACGCTGGTTGGGCCGCTTTCTGCCGTCGGGCAGGACCTGGTGGTTGTGGCCCCGGAGCTTGCGAAGGTCGAATACGAGGATGCGCGCGTGCGGGTCGTTCGATTGCGCATCCCGGAACACGCGTTCCTGCCGACGCACGACCGCCCCCGGCGCGTCGTCGTTTCTCTCACGGCGAACCACGTGCTGCTGACTCGCACCAATGGGACGACGAGCGTTACGCGCACCGAGGCCGGAACGATAGCCTGGAGCGAGCCGGCCATGCGCAGCGTGTTGAATCTGGGCGGCCCGGTCGAAAACATTGTCGTCGAGTTGAAGCAGACGGACAACCCTGGAGAGCCGGTGGCCCATCCGCCGGCGGTTCCGCCTGGGCAGTACTTGAGCGATCCGCGGCACAAGTGGGTATTGGAGAATCAGTACGTGCGGGTGTACGACGTGCGCATTCCGCCTGGAGAGACCACGACATTCCACCGCCACGCTTACGATCAGGTTGCGGTCTTCGTGTCCGGGGGCTTCGTGTCCGATCAGTCAGACGGACAGCCTTGGGGAGAGCCTAAGGCGATCGAGCCGCGAAGCGTTTCGTTCGCGGCCAATGCCGCAAAGACCATGACGCACCGCGTGCGGAACGATGGCAAGACCGACTACCACGTCGTACTCGTCCAGTTCCTCAAGTAGGTGCGATGCCCAGCCGTGCGCTATCACTTGCAGTGATCGTCAAAAGGCCTAGGCCCGTCAAGGTCTTCGCGCTTCGTCATCTGGGTGACAGTCTCGGGTGCGTCGAACAGATTCCGGACAAACGACTCAGAATAGTTATAGAAATACGTCGTAAGTGATTGTTTTATTGGCTCCCCGGGACGGATTCGAACCGCCGACCAACGGATTAACAGTCCGTCGCTCTACCACTGAGCTACCGGGGAATGCGGAGAAGGCGCGGATTGTCGGGAAGCCGGTCGTCTAAGTCAAGGATTCAGGTATGACCTAAGACGACATGCGGCACGTAGGGTGCCTCCAATTGGGCGATTTCGCTGGGCTCGAGCTCGAGGGACAGCGCGGCTACGGCGTCGTCGAGATGTTGCGGCTTTGAGGCGCCGATGATGGGCGCGGTTACAAATGGCTTTTGCGTGATCCAGGCGGTTGCGACCTGGGCCCTCGGGATTCCGCGTGCGGCGGCAATGGCCGCTACTTGTTCGACGACCTTGCGATCTGCCTCGATGGTGGAGGCATACAGCGTGTTGCCGAACTCATCGGTCTGAGTCCGTGACGTCTGTGTGTCCCATGCGCGGGTCAGTCGGCCGCGGGCGAGGGGGCTCCATGGCACCACCGCGACGCCTTCCGCTGCACACAGCGGCATCATTTCCCGCTCTTCCTCGCGGTACAGGAGGTTGTAGTGGTTTTGCATGGAGACAAACCGCGTCCAGCGGTTCAGGCGCGCGAGATGCAGCGCTTTGCTGAACTGCCAGGCGTACATCGAGGAGGCGCCGATATAGCGGGCCTTGCCGCTCTTCACGACGTCATGGAGCGCCTCTAGGGTCTCTTCTATCGGCGTGGAGTAGTCCCAACGATGAATCTGATACAGATCAACATAGCCGGTGCCGAGACGCTTAAGGCTGGCGTCGATGGCGGTGAAGATGGACTTTCGCGACAGGCCGCCGCTGTTCGGCTGCTTGGTCATCGGGAAAAACACCTTGGTCGCGACCACGACTTCCTCGCGCCGGGTGAAATCTTTCAGGGCGCGGCCCAGGAACTCCTCGGACGTGCCGTCGGAATAGGCGTTGGCCGTGTCGAAGAAGTTAAATCCCAAGTCCACGGCGTGCCGGATGATGTGACGGCTGGGCTCCTCCGCAAGGGTCCAAGGATGATCGCCACGCTCGGGGACGCCAAAACTCATGCAGCCCAGGCATAGCTCGGAAACCTTGAGGCCGGTATTTCCTAAATTCTTGTATTTCACGTGGTAGATCGCAGCTGTTGGAAAACGCTGAGCCGGTCGGTAATTTGCCAGTGACCGATTATTCGATCGACATCGAAGTAGTAGAGCGTCGCTCCCGACATATTGATCTCTTTTCCGGACGCAGGAAACCCCGGCAGATCCGCTTTATGCGTTCCGGTCCACAACCAAGTCGCGGCAAGAACGTTGCCGTCGGCGAGAACCCGTTGCAGTGCGAAGCATTGATCTGGGAAAGGCGCCCGGGATAATCGCACCCGATCCTTGAATTCCGCGCGACTCAGTTTTTTCTGATGCCAAGGGTCGCCGGGGTCGTGGTGAATGGTGTAACTATCTGCAATGTAGCGGTCGCAGGCATGGATAACCCCTTCGCTCCAGACCTCTCTAATGAACTCCGCCAACACCTTTTTTCTATCCATTTTTATATCCCTGAGTTCAACCAAAGGCCAGTTTGGACGCATGGTCACGAACGTCGGCGGGCCAGCCGGCGACCAGTTCACCAAACCGTTCGCGATCATTGGCAAACAGCGCTCGTGAGGATTCCTCGAAGTTTTCGAAGTTCCCTGCCATGGCCGACATGAAGTGGTAGGCCGCTTCTTGCTTTTGACGATGTTGGTCGATCTCCTGGTTGGCGCGCCGCGCCGCTTCCACGAGTTTGCGCATGGCGACCGATGCGCCGCCGGGCTGTGAGCCCAGCCATTGCCAATGCCTGGGGAGCAGAGTCACTTCGCGGGCAATGACTCCGAGTTTCGGCCGGCCGCGTCCGCGCGGGCGGGGTGGCGGGGCAGGGCGGGCGAGTCGCGCGAGCAGCTCGGCATCGCTTCCGCGGCTGTCGATGTCGATGGCACGGCCGGTGCTGTCGTTATAGATAAATAGCGGCTGCTTGGCGCCGCGGTCGACCGCCCTTTTTGCGACCAACGCCACTTGCTCCAGCGGTCCGGATGCAATGCGCTTCGAGCCCAGAAATGCTGTGAATAGCGAAGCTTGCGTATCGTCCAGCACGTGTGCATTCCCGATGATTTCGATGCTTAATAATACCCGGACGAAAATCAATCGTCAATAACATCCGGGTAATAATGCGTTTCCGCGGCAACGCGCGGCGGCAAGCAGGGGCGCTACTTGCGGCAGAAACGTCGAGGACGAGGACGAGGGCAAGGCGAGGAACCCGGCTGCTGCGAGAGCGGGGCCGATTGGATGGCCGGGTTTACCGCGGCTACGACTAGCTGGAAGCCCACATGGTCGCCGCCCAGCTGCCGTGGCTGACCCTCAGGCGCGTTTTGCCACAGCCACGCTTAGCACGCGTCGGATTCGGCCGAGCGCGTCCTCCAGCACTTGCATGCTGGTGGCAAAGGAGATGCGCATGTGGCCGGGCGCGCCGAACCCGGATCCGGGAACCACGGCGACACCGCCCTCCACTAGAAGGTACTCGGCGAAATCGTTGTCATCCTTGATCCCTACCGCATGCATGGCGCCGCTGACGTCCGCGAAGGCGTAGAAGGTCCCGGCGCCGGGGAGGCAGGAGATGCCGGGGATGGCATTGAGGCCGGCCACCACGAAGTCGTGGCGTTGCTTGAACGCCTTGTTCATTTCGGCCACGCAGGTTTGGTCGCCGTTCAAGGCTACGGTCGATGCGCGCTGGGAAATGCTGGAGGCGTTCGAGGTGGACTGACCCTGAATCGTGCTCATGGCGGCGACGATTGCCTTCGGTCCGCCGCAATACCCGATCCGCCACCCCGTCATGGCATAGGCCTTCGAGACGCCATTGATGGTAACGGTACGGTCGTAGAGCTGTGGATTCGCCTGCACGAAGCTGGTGAAGGGCTCCGCGGCCCAGTAGATGTGTTCGTACATTTCATCTGAGGCAATCACGACCTGCGGATGCCGGTCGAGAACCTTACCCAGCGCCTGCATTTCGGCCCTGGTGTAAGCGGCGCCGGTGGGGTTGCTGGGGCTGTTGACGAACAGCAGCTTGGTGCGGGGCGTGATGGCAGCATCGAGTTGCGCCGCTGTAATCTTGTAGCCCTGCTCGGGACCGGCGTACACACTGACGGGCACTCCGTCCGCGAGCACAGCCATGTCAGGATAGGAAACCCAGTAGGGCGCCGGAATCACGCATTCGTCGCCGGGATCCAAGAGCGCGGCGCAAACGTTGAAACAAGTCTGCTTGGCGCCCGATGACACGAGGATTTGGCTGCGCTCGTAGGTCAGGCCATTGTCGCGCTTGAATTTGGCGATGATGGCGTCTTTCAGCTCGGCGGTGCCGTCGACGGCCGTATAGCGGGTCACACCCTTGCGAATCGCGTCCACGCCCGCATCTGCAATATGGATGGGCGTGTCGAAATCCGGTTCGCCGGCCCCCAAACCGATGATGTCCTTGCCTTCGGCCTTGAGCTTGGCGGCGCGGGCCGTGACGGCGAGGGTCGGGGAGGGCTTAACCTTTTGAACGCGTTTGGAAAGTGTCACGGCCAAGGGAAATTTCCTGTGTTGAAAACGGCGAGGGAGTGTACGAAAAATAGCCTTCCTGCGCCATGACATAGGTGCTGCGGGACCGGCGATGGTCACATGGCCGGCGCGCCTATCGTGCCCGAAATGCCTGCATCGTGAGAGAATGAACCATGAGTTTTGAACTGTATTCAGACTACCTGCCTGCCGGCGATCAGCCGCAAGCGATTGAAAAATTGGTGGATGGGCTGGGCAGCGGCCTGGCCCACCAGACTCTGCTGGGCGTGACCGGTTCGGGGAAAACGTACACCATCGCCAATGTGATCCAGCAGGTGCAGCGACCGACACTGGTGCTGGCGCACAACAAGACGCTCGCCGCGCAGCTGTACGGCGAGTTCAAGGTGTTTTTTCCAAAGAATGCGGTGGAGTATTTCGTTTCGTACTACGACTACTACCAGCCCGAAGCCTATGTGCCGGCCTCCGATACCTTCATCGAGAAGGATGCCTCGATCAACGAGCACATCGAGCAGATGCGCTTGTCGGCGACCAAGGCCTTGCTCGAGCGGTCCGACTCCATCATCGTCGCGACCGTGTCGGCGATCTACGGCTTGGGCGATCCGCAAGCCTATCTCAGCATGGTTCTGCACATGTCGCGAGGCGACAATCTGGAACAGCGCAAGCTGCTTCGCCGCCTGGCCGACATGCAGTACACACGCAACGAAATCGATCTGCAGCAGGGCACCTATCGCGTACGCGGCGATGTCATCGACATCTTTCCGGCGGAATCGGAGCGCGAGGCAGTGCGGGTGGAATTGTTCGACGACAAAGTGGAGGCGCTCAGTTTCTTCGATCCGCTGACCGGTGAAGTGCTGCGCAAGGTGCCGCGGCTCACTGTCTACCCGTCGACTCACTATGTGACGCCCAAGGAAAGAATTCACGGCGCTGTCGATGAAATTCGCGACGAACTGCGCTCGCGCCTGCTGGAACTCAACGCCGCCGGCAAACTGGTCGAGGCGCAGCGGCTGCAGCAACGCACCTTATTCGACCTGGAAATGATGCACGAGGTCGGCTATTGCGCAGGCATCGAGAATTACTCGCGCTACCTGTCGGGCCGCGCGGCCGGCGAGCCGCCGCCGTGCCTGTTCGACTATCTGCCGAAGGACTCCTTGCTGGTGATCGACGAGAGTCATCAAACCATTCCGCAGCTGGGCGCGATGTACAAGGGTGATCGATCGCGCAAGGAAACCTTGGTGGAGTACGGATTCCGCCTGCCGTCGGCGCTGGACAATCGGCCCCTGCGTTTCGAGGAATTCGAGCACATGGCGCCGCAGGCCATCTATGTGTCGGCCACACCGTCCGCGTACGAGAAGCGCGTATCCTCACAGATCGTCGAGCAAGTCGTGCGGCCCACGGGCCTGACGGATCCGGCGGTGGAGATCCGTCCGGTGCGCGCCCAGGTGGACGACCTGTTGTCGGAGATTCGATTGCGTGCGCAGGTCAATGAGCGGGTGCTGGTCACGACGCTCACCAAGCGCATGGCGGAGGATCTGACCGAGTATCTGAGCGAGCATGGAGTCAAGGTTCGCTATCTGCATTCCGACATCGAAACCGTCGAACGCTCGGAAATCATCCGCGATCTGCGCCTCGGAAAATTCGACGTCATCGTCGGCATCAATTTGCTGCGCGAAGGGCTTGATATGCCCGAGGTGTCGTTGGTCGCCATCTTGGATGCCGACAAGGAAGGATTCCTGCGCTCGGAAGGCTCGCTGATTCAGACCATCGGCCGGGCGGCGCGCAATTTGCAGGGCAAGGCTATCTTGTATGCGGATGTCAGGACGGGCTCGATCGAGCGCGCCATCGCCGAGACGGACCGGCGCCGCAACAAACAGATCGAGTACAACGTGGCGCACGGCATCACGCCGCGCAGCATCGTCAAAGCGGTGGGCGACGTGATGGAAGGCGCGCGCTCCGTGCAGGAACGGGAGCGATTCGCGGCGGATGAGGACGCGGCGGCGTTGGCGCCCGAGCAGGCGGTGAAGCGCATCAAGAAACTCGAGGCGGAGATGATGAAGCTGGCGCGCAATTTGGAGTTCGAGCAGGCCGCGCGGTTGCGCGATCAGATCCAGAAACTGCGTCAATCCGCATTTGGTGTACCCGGTACTCGTGCAGGCTAGGAGCGTTCATGGAAAAGGAATTCGTTCATTCCCCGGATTCGGACCTCGACAAGACCGACCGTCTGCCGATTCTCGACAGTGTCCAGTTCGATCATGATGTCCTGGATGACGCAGTGCCCATGGACCACACCCAAACGGTCGTCATGCCTGGACTGCCGGGGTCGGCGACCGGCGGCACGCCGGACTTCGTTCGCACCTCTGCGGTCGATCTACCCTCGCTGGCCGAGAGTGTGCGTTCGGCGGAGGAGCGCATTGCCCGGCAGAATGCCGACTACGAGGCATTAGGCCGTGCGTACGAACGGTCGCTCGATGCCGAGTCGGCCTTGGCGACTCGCGCCGACGCGCTGACGAGTGAACTGGCGGCGGCCCGATCTGCTCTCGAATCCGAACAGGCTCGGACGCGAGAATTGGACAAGCAACTGGCCGAGCGCGGCGGTTCCATCGAGTCCGCCCGCTCGCGGGTCGACGTGGCGCTGCTCGAATCGGAGCGCTACCAGGCCGAAGCGCGCACGCTGCGCGATTCGCTGGCCGCTCGCGACGCCACCATTGCCCAGGTGCAACACTCGCTCGGCGAGCGTGACGGGCAATTGGCCGCGCTGCAGGCGGAACACGCGAAGATGATGCCGGCGCTCGAGGCCACCTCGGTGTCCACCACGCAGCAAGATGCAGAATTGCAAGCGACGCTCGCGCTGCAGCTGAAACGCGGTGAGACTGAAGTGAACTCGGCGCGAAGCGAGTTGGCTGCGGTTAAAGCGCAGGCAGATTCCTATCTCGAGGTGTTGCGCACTCGCGAATGGCGCCGCGGATTCGATCATAATATGTTGCGCGAATTGGATGCCCAAGTCGGCGCGGCAAATGCCGGAAATGGCGCGCTTGCTTCTGAACGCGACCGCTTGCAATCCCTGGTGGCGGACATGCAAGCGAAAATGGCTGCGCAGCTGAGCACCGCCGATACGGAAGCGGCGAAATTGAAAACGCAATTGGCGATTCGCGACAAGGCACTCGCCGAAGCACTCGAGCATGGCGACGTCGACGGCAAAAGAGCTGCGGAATTGCTGGACGCCGCGGAGCGCCGGCACGCTCAACACTCGACTCAGCTGGTCCAGTTGCGCGACGAGCTTGCGGCCAAGAGCAGGGCGTTGTCGCAACTCGATGAGGAGAGCCAGAAGCTGCGGGCGACACTGGAGCAGACTCTCGTTGCGCTCGAGGAGCGCGAATTCCTCATCCGCCGGCTGGAACGCAGCGAGAGCAATAGCGCGAATGTGCTCGGACGTATCCAGACCAGCATCGAGCGGCTAGGGTCGGTCCCGCATCCCGGCGCGAGCGGGGCTCCCGCCGCTCCCGCGGCTCCCGCCGCTCCCGCGGCTGAGGCGGAGTGGTCGGCGGAGCTGATCCGAATCGACGGTGACCGCCCTGTGACGCATGTATTGTCGCGGCGTACCCGTATCGGCCGTGCCGCCGCCTGTGAATTGCAGATCGAGTCCAGCACCGTGAGCCGTCACCATGCCTTGATCGTTGTGGGACCCCGTGACTCCATTATCGAGGATCTCAACAGCACCAACGGGGTGATGGTGAACGGGCGCAAGGTGACGCGCCAGGTGCTGGGCGACGGCGATGCGGTGACCATCGGGGAGGTCCAGTTCCGCTATGTCACCCGTCAGCAGTATCGCTCGTCGGCCCCGGCTATCGCCGGTCCCGCCTCGTAAGAGTGATTTTTGGCCTAAGATACGGTATCTTTCGCGCCCTTCGAGCGCGCTTAGCTCAGCGGTAGAGCATCACCTTGACATGGTGGGGGTCACTGGTTCGATCCCAGTAGTGCGCACCATCCTGATGGCGGGGTGCCGGGCCATTATAAGGGTCGGCACCCCGAGCAACGCCTTTGGTAACATGTCTCTATGCCCGTAATTACCCTTCCCGACGGAAGCTTAAGACAATTTGACCAGCCAATCTCCGTGGCGGAGGTTGCTGCCAGCATTGGTCCAGGATTGGCGAAGGCGGCGCTCGCCGGTAAGGTCGACGGCGTCCTGGTAGACACTTCGGCGCTCATTGAGCGCGACGCCAAACTCAGCATAGTGACGGATAGGGACCCGGAAGGGCTCGAGATCATCCGCCACTCGACGGCGCACCTGCTCGCGAACGCAGTCCAAGAGTTGTTTCCCGATGCCCAGGTGACCATCGGCCCGGTGATCGAGGACGGTTTCTACTACGATTTCGCCTACAAGCGGCCGTTCTCTACCGAGGACTTGGCGGCCATAGAAAAGCGCATGGCGGAGATCTCAGCCAAAGATTTGCAGGTACATCGCCGCGTGTTGCCGCGCGATGAGGCCGTGGCGCACTTTAAGAACATCGGCGAGCACTACAAGGCCGAGATCATTGCCGCCATCCCCTCGAATGAGCCGATCAGCCTATACGGTCAGGGCGAGTGGGAGGATTTGTGCCGCGGTCCGCACGTGCCCAGCACCGGCAAGCTCAAGGCATTCAAGCTGATGAAGGTGGCCGGCGCCTACTGGCGCGGCGATTCGCGCAACGAAATGTTGCAACGGATCTATGGCACGGCCTGGGTCAATGAGAAGCAGCTGAAAGAATATCTGACCCGCCTGGAGGAGGCAGAGAAGCGCGACCACCGGCGGATCGGCAAGGAGCTGGACCTGTTCCACCTCCAAGAAGAGGCGCCGGGGGCGGTGTTTTGGCACCCCAAGGGTTGGACGCTGTTCCAGCAGCTCATCGCCTACATGCGTCAGCGCCAGACCGAGGCCGGCTACCAAGAGGTGAATACCCCGCAGGTCATGGACCGCGAGCTGTGGGTCAAGTCCGGACATGTCGAAACCTTCGGCGAGAACATGTTCATGACCCAGACCCCGGATGAGCGGGTCTTTGCCTTGAAGCCCATGAATTGCCCGGGACATATTCAAGTGTTCAAGCAGGGCCTGCGCAGCTACCGTGAACTGCCGCTGCGCTTTGCCGAGTTCGGCATCGTGCATCGCTACGAGCCATCGGGCGCGTTGCATGGCCTGATGCGGGTCCGCGCCTTCACACAGGACGATGCGCATATCTTCTGCACCGCGGAGCAGATCACCGAGGAATCGGTGAAGGTCACCGAGCTAATCCTGAGCATTTACCGCGATTTCGGCTTCGACGACGTGCGCATCAAGTTCTCGGACCGGCCGGCGAAACGGGTGGGCTCGGATGAGATCTGGGATAAGGCCGAAGCGGCGCTGCGCAATGCGTCCGCTGCTGCCGGCATCGAAACCACGCTGAACCCCGGGGAAGGGGCGTTCTATGGGCCTAAGCTGGAGTTCGTGCTGAGGGACGCCATTGGGCGCGACTGGCAATGCGGCACCCTGCAGGTGGACTTCAACCTCCCCACACGCCTTGGCGCGACCTACATCGGCGAGGACAGCCAGAAGCACACCCCAGTCATGTTGCACCGGGCCATGTTCGGGTCTTTGGAGCGCTTTACCGGGATTTTGCTGGAGCACCATGCCGGCAAACTGCCGATTTGGCTGTCTCCGGTACAGGCCGTGGTCATGGGAATTACCGACCGACAGGATAAATACTGCCTGGAAGTCGCGGAAAACCTGAGAAATCAGGGGCTTCGGGTAGAAACAGACTTGAGGAACGAGACGCTAAAGTTTAAAATCCGTGAGCACACAATAAAACGTGTCCCTTTCCTCCTGGTTGCGGGTGACCGGGAAGTGGAGGGACGCACCCTGGCCGTACGCACGCGTGGTGGCAAAGACTTAGGTAGTTTGGGGCTTGCCGAGCTCACTACCTTGCTTTGCGACGAAGTCGCGAGCCGCGGCCGTCTTGTTTTGGAGGATCGCGTATCGCAACGTCGAAGCGCGTAAGGCGCAATGAGGAGATCTCCGCACCATCGGTGCGTGTGATCGCAGCGGATGGAAGCCAAGCAGGGGTCATGACACGCGCAGAGGCGCTGCAGATGGCCGTATCGCAAACACTGGACCTCGTTGAGGTCTCGCCGATGGCGGAACCCCCGGTGGTTCGTGTGATGGACTTCGGCAAGTTCTTGTTCGAACAAAACAAGAAGGCCCATGCCGCGAAGCGCAAGCAGAAGCAGATACAAGTTAAGGAAGTGAAATTTCGTCCCGGTACGGAAGAGGCGGACTACCAGGTCAAACTGCGTAGCATCATCCGATTCTTAACCGAGGGCGATAAGGCCAAGGTGACACTGCGTTACCGTGGCCGTGAGCTCGTGCATCAGGACATTGGCCGGCGTTTGTTGTCGCGGATTTCTGAAGATCTCTCCCCGTACTCGGTGGTGGAGCAGAACCCGCTGATGGAAGGCAAGCAGATGATCATGGTGTTCGGGCCCAAAAAGAAGTGAGCGGCAGGCCTTAAAACCAGCCGTCCCGCCTGTAGCGGCGAGTCGATCAGGATCGCGAGATTCTGCTCGATGCGTTTGTGAACAGGGCTAAAAATCAGGAGTCGAGCATGCCTAAGTTGAAAACTAAGAAGGCTGCGTCGAAGCGTTTTCGCAAAACAGCGAATGGCTTCAAGCGCGGTCAGTCCCACCGTCGTCATATCCTGACGAAGAAACCCAGCAAGCGTAAGCGCCAGTTGCGCCGTGAGATGCACGTCAGCGAGTCCGACGTGAAGCGCATCAAACAATGTTTGCCGAACGCATAAGTCAGGAGATAACACATGGCACGAGTTAAACGCGGTGTCGTCGCCGGACGGCGGCACAAGAAAATCCTCAAGAAGGCGAAAGGCTATTTCAATGCCCGGCGCAAAGTCTTTCGCACCGCCAAGCAGGCGGTCATCAAGGCGGGGCAATACGCCTATCGCGGCCGCCGCGAGAAGAAGCGCGAGTACCGCGCATTGTGGATCACGCGCATCAACGCGGCGTCGCGTCTGTGCGGCATGACCTACAGTACTCTGATCGACGGGCTCAACAAGGCAGGTCTCGCCATCGATCGCAAGGTGCTCGCCGATCTTGCGGTGCATGACATGCCGGCTTTTACGGCCATCGCAGACAAAGCCAAGGCCAGCCTCGCGGCCTAAAGCCGTGACGGACTCCTTAAGCGCGATCGTCGAGCAAGCGCTCGCGGACATAGATTCGTCCGCGAGCCTTGCGGCTTTGGACGAGGTGCGCGTGCGCGTGCTCGGCAAGAAGGGATCGCTCACCGAGCAGTTGAAGAGCTTGGGCTCGTTGTCTGCGCCTGAGCGGCCCGCCGCGGGCCAGCGCATCAACGAGGCGAAGACCTGCATCCAGCAGACGCTCGAGATGCATCGCATTCGCTTGGAGCAGGCGGCGCTGGAGAAGGAACTCGCCAAAGGCACCATCGATGTAACCTTGCCGGGGCGCGGGCAGGAGCCCGGCAGCGTGCACCCCGTCACGCGCACGCGCTTGCGCATCGAGAGCATCTTTACCCAGGCGGGATTCCAGGTAGCGACCGGTCCAGAAGTCGAAGATGACTTTCATAATTTCGAAGCGCTCAACATCCCGAACAATCATCCGGCGCGGGCCATGCACGATACGTTCTATTTTCCTGACGGTCGTCTGCTGCGCACCCACACTTCGCCCGTGCAAATCCGCGCCATGCGCGCACAGCCCCCGCCCCTGGCGGTGATTGCGCCGGGGCGCGTGTACCGTATGGATTCGGACATGACGCATACGCCGATGTTTCATCAGGTCGAAGGCATGGTGGTGGGCGAGAACGTGAGTTTTGCCAACTTGAAAGCCATGCTGCACAACTTCGTCGAACGCTTCTTCGAGCGGCCGTTGGGGATGCGGCTGCGGCCATCGTACTTCCCCTTCACCGAACCGTCCGCTGAATGCGACATCGAGTGCGTGTTCTGCGACGGCAAAGGCTGCCGCGTATGCAAGCACACCGGTTGGCTGGAGATTCTGGGCTGCGGAATGATTCATCCGAATGTACTGAAGGCGGCGGGCATCGACAGCGAAGTCTGGCAGGGATACGCCTTCGGAATGGGCATCGACCGGCTCGCCATGCTGCGCTACGGCGTAGATGACCTCCGGCTGTTCTTCGAAAGCGATTTGCAATTCCTGAAGCAGTTCCCGTGAAAGTCACCTACTCGTGGCTCAAGCAATATGTGCCGCTGTCCACGCCGGCGCAGGTGGCGCAGCAGCTCACCATGGCCGGTCTCGAAGTGGAGTCGGTCACGCCGGTGGCGCCGCCGTTCTCCGGTGTGGTGGTGGGTGAGGTGCTGGAGTCCGGACGC
>JBDUBO010000063.1:0-23133 GCA_040004115.1 Gammaproteobacteria bacterium
AAGAAGGTTCGGGCCTCGACAACGAGCTCGAAGTGGTCGAAGGCATGCAGTTCGATCGCGGCTACCTGTCGCCGTACTTCATCAACAATCAGCAAGGCCAGAGCGCTGAGCTCGACAAGCCGCTGGTGCTGTTGGTGGACAAGAAGATCTCCAACATTCGCGAATTGCTCCCCTTGCTGGAAGCGATTGCGAAGGGCGGCCGACAGCTGTTGATCGTGGCGGAAGACGTGGAAGGCGAAGCGCTGGCCACGTTGGTGGTCAACACCATCCGCGGCATCGTCAAAGTCGCCGCCGTCAAGGCGCCGGGCTTCGGCGATCGTCGCAAAGCCATGTTGCAGGACATCGCCATCCTCACGGGCGGCACGGTCATCTCCGATGAAGTCGGTTTGTCGTTGGAGAAGGCGACGCTGAGCGATTTGGGCGAAGCGAAGAAGATCCTGGTGGAGAAAGAAAACACCACCATCATCGACGGACACGGCAAGGCTTCGGACATCAAGGGCCGCGTCGAGAGCATCCGTGCGCAGATCGAGGAAGCGACCTCCGACTATGACAAGGAAAAACTGCAGGAGCGCGTTGCCAAGCTCTCCGGCGGTGTGGCCGTGATCAAGGTCGGCGCTGCGACCGAAATCGAAATGAAGGAAAAGAAGGCGCGCGTCGAAGACGCACTGCACGCAACCCGTGCGGCCGTCGAAGAAGGCGTGGTCCCGGGCGGCGGTGTCGCACTGGTCCGTGCATTGAAGGCCATCGAGAAGCTGGTCGGTAAGAACGAAGATCAGACCACGGGCATCAAGATCCTGGCCCGCTCGATCGAAGAGCCGCTGCGGCAGATCGTGGCGAACGCCGGCGAAGACGCGGCGGTTGTTCTGAACCGGGTCCGCGAGGGCAAGGGGACGTTCGGCTACAACGCTGCGACGGGCGAGTACGGCGATATGATCGAAATGGGCATCCTGGATCCCACCAAGGTGACGCGTCTGGCTCTGCAGAACGCGGCCTCGGTATCGGGTCTGCTGCTCACGACGGAAGTCATGATCGCGGAGTCGCCGAAAGAAGAAGAGCATGCACATGGCGGCGGCGGTGGCGGCGGCATGGGTGGCATGGGCGGCATGGACATGTAATACCCCTCTTAAGGGTATTTGGTCGAAAAAGAGCGGACTCATTGTCCGCTCTTTTTTTTGTGCGCAGACAAGATCAGTTGGGAGGCTGATCCACCAAATTCCGGGGGAGCAAGCGATCGTATTCTTTCTTCACCACGGAATAGCATTCGCAGGTGCGCTGCTCCAGCCGCATGCGATCGAGGACGGTGATTCGCCCGCGCTGGTATTGAATGAGGCCTGCTTTATCCAACCGGCCCGCGGCTTCCGTGACCCCTTCGCGGCGCACGCCGAGCATGTTGGCAATCAGCGCCTGGGTCATGATGAGTTCATTGGAGTGCAGCCGGTCGAGGCTCAACAGCAGCCAGCGGCACAACTGCTGGTCCAGGGAATGGTGGCGATTGCATACTGCCGTCTGAGACATCTGAGTGAGCAGCGCCTGGGTATAGCGCAGCAGCAGATGCAGCACCGGCCCGCCGCGATTGAATTCGGCCAACAGCAGGTTCGCCTTTAGGCGACACCCGGCTCCTGCGCTTTGCACGACGGCGCGGCTCGAGGTGGTTTCACCACCCATGAACAGCGCTATTCCAACGATGCCTTCGTAGCCGACGACCGCGATTTCGGCCGATTCGCCTTTTTCCATGACGTACAGCAGCGAGACGATGGCCGATGTCGGAAAGTAGACGTGAGTCATCTTGCCGCCGGCCTCGTACAGCACTTCCCCCAAGGGCAATTCGACGGGTTCCAAGTGCGTGCGCCAACGCGCCCATTCCTTGTCCGGCAGGCTGGCGAGCAGGCGATTTTCCCGAAGACCCGCGTCCAGGTCGGAGAAGTCAGATAAGGCAGCGACGTCCGTAGGAATCTCCAGACTGCAATGAACCGAGGAGACAAATAGCATTATTGTTCCGCGCGCCTCTGTACGGTGACGTACGCTGGCAGAGTGAATGTCCTGGGAAGAATGCGAATTAGCGGATGCTGTCACTGGAATCGGAATATCGAGAGCTGTACACCGCCGGCGTGATCGATGACGCTGCTGCAGTGCGGACCATCGCGGCTGAGCGCGGCACAATATTTTCCGTCTCGGAAGAGTTGCGCGTGTCGATTTACGGTTCTGTGGCCGCGATTACGGCGGGAATAGGGATTTACCTTAAGGCCAACCTGCATCGGATTGGCTCCTTGAGCCTCATTATTGTGCTCGCCGTCGCGGCGGCGGCCTGCTACCTGCCGGCGATACGCACGTGGCTGCGTCATGCGACCCGCTCGACGGTACGCGACTATTTATTGCTGCTGGGCGCGCTCATCTTTAGCGCCGATCTGGGGTACGCCGAATCTCAATTTCACTGGCTCGGCTCCCACTGGTCGCTGTACCTGCTCCTGCTTTGCTGCGCGCATGCGGTCACGGCCTACGTCCTGGATTCGCGCCTGGTGCTGTCGGTGTCGCTGGCGTCGCTCGCGGCATGGTTTGGCATCGAAGGCAATGTACTGGAGCTACTGCAGAAGGGTAACCCTTTGCCGCTGTACGGGATGCGGGCTCTGGTCTGCGCCGGCGCGATCTTCGCCTGGCGTGAGGTCCATCGGCGTCTCGGGGCGGTGCGGCAATTCCAGGAAACGTTCGAGCACTTTGCGGTGAACCTGGGCTTTTGCGGCGCGATTGCGCTCGGCTTGGGATCGGACACGCGTCTCACTGGGGTGGCGTATCTGGTAGCACTCGCCGTCGTAACGATCCGTCACGGTCTGCGCAACGCCCGGGAGCTATTCGTCATTTACGGCGTGGCCTATACCGCTCTGGGATTCTTGTGCTTGGAGGGGCAAGTTATCAAGGGCAGTTTGTCCGCCGCCGTGGCGGGGCTCTTGACAATCATCGGCGCGGTGATGGTTACTTGGCATCTGCACCGCCGGATGAAGGGCAGCGAACCGTGAACCCGTTTCAGCCGACGCCTGAAGAACAGCGCTGGATGGCTGTCGGCTCGCGGGTGAAGGCCGCCGCCGGTGGCGCATGGCTGACTGAGCGTGTTGGACCATGGAAGACGGTGACAACGCGCATGCGTTGTATCTTGTTCGTACTCGGCGCGGTCGCCGCAGCGTTGACGACTTCGATCTGTTCGCTGCTGCATATGCCGGCATACATGTTGTGCGCGGGGATGATGTTGATCGCGCTTGCGGAATGGCTGGTGATGGCCCGGCACTTTTTCAACGCGGGAGTCGAGGAAGCACTCGAGTTGGCCGGATTGGTGCTGATGGTAATCTGGACCGCGGATCTGACCGGGTATTTGCACGAGACTGCATACGCATTGCTGGCTGCAGCA
This sequence comes from Gammaproteobacteria bacterium, assembly GCA_040004115.1. Lineage (GTDB taxonomy): Bacteria > Pseudomonadota > Gammaproteobacteria > Steroidobacterales > Steroidobacteraceae > Bog-1198. Next base: position 3,398 of record JBDUBO010000063.1, read on the forward strand.
GCGCTCATGCTGGCAGGGGCACGGTTCCTCAATCCATTGTTCACGACGCTGGCGGTGTTGGCGCTGGCGTTTGCAATTGAGAGTGCCTTCTCGCTCACTCTGGCGGGCGCCTTCTGCTTTGCGGCGGGCATAGTCGCGCTCACTTGCGGCGCCGTGCCATTGCGCAGGCCCGCTCACGAACAGATGTTGAATTTTCTGGTGATTGCCATGCCTCTGGCCGGATACGCCTGGGGAGCTGACGGGCCGGCTGGAAATGCCGCAGGGGTCCATGGGCTGCCGGTGTGCATGCTGCCGGTGTACGGTGCCACTGCCCTTGCCTTGGGCGTGCAGCGACGCAGGCACCCGCCGATCGTGGCCTTCTTGGTCTGCGTCGGATGTCTGGCTTATGAGTTGCGCAATCTCACGGGACTTACTCTACAGGTGCGGCTCATCGCCTGGGGCAGCGCCGCGCTGGCATTGGCCGCCGCTATCGACCGGTATTTGCGAACGCCGCGGCGCGGCATTACCTCGCTGAAATTGGCCGAGGATGATGAGTCCGCCGGTCTGTTGCAGTTGGTTGGAGCTGCATCGTTAACGCCGCCTGTGGCGCAGGGTGCGGGCAGCGGATTCAAGGGCGGCGGCGGCACGGGCGGAGGCGGCGGTGCAAGCGGGACTTATTGAGTGAGATTTATTGAGTTGAGCAACAGCAGCGCGAGGAATTTCAACGATGTTCAGTTTCCTACTCATCGGCGCCGCGGCGCTGGGTACCGGGTTTTCGCATCCAACCCCAACGCCGCCGGCGGACCTGCCTGCCGCGGTATACCACGAACGCCGCGATCGGGTGATGCAGGCCCTAGGCGGATGCATCGCGGTCATTGCGGCGCAGGGAGAGATGTCGGGAATAACCGAGGATTTCCGCCAGGATGCGGATTTCTACTGGCTGACGGGCATCAACGAGCCGGGCGCGTACCTGGTGTTCGCGCCGAAGTCGCCTTTCAACAAGGTGACGCTGTTTCTCAAGGCGCGCGATCCGGAAGCGGAGCGCTGGACCGGGCCGCGGGAGGCGATCTCGCCGGATCTCATCGAACGTTACGGAGTCGACAGGGTGAGGCGCGGCTCGCCGGAGAGCAACCTGGAAGGCGCCGGGCTAAATCATGACTGCGTCGCCGTCATCGCGCCTCCGACCATGGGCAAGGAGGATCGCGTCGATGCGGAGCTTGCGTCCCGCGTCGCGCAGCGCTTTGGATTGCGTCTTGTCAACAAGCGCTCGATGCTCGCCGAATTGCGCGAGGTTCATGGCAAGGAGGAGATTGAACGCATGGAGCGCGCCATCGCCATCACGCGCGCCGGCCATGAGGCCGTGGCTAAAACGACCGTTGCCGGTGTCTCCGAGCGCGATGTGCAGACGCAGATGGAATACGCCTTCTTCGCGGCGGGCGCCACGGGCTTGAGCTATTCCTCCATCGTGGGCGCGGGTCCCGATGGAGCCGTCCTGCATTGGGACAAGAATTCTCGATTGCTGAAGGATGGCGACCTGGTCGTGGTCGACGCCGCTGCCGAATATGGCCGCTACGCGGCCGATGTGACGCGTACTTATCCGGTGTCGGGACATTTCAATGCCGAGCAGGCCAAGGTGTATCGCGCGGTGTATCAGGCGCAGGAAGACATTCTGGCTGCCATCCGTCCGGGAGTGTCGATGGCCGAGCTGCAGCATGTCGCGGAGGACTCGTTGCGCCGCGCCGGGCACTTGAAGGATTTCATTCATGGCTTCGGGCACTTCGTCGGGCTCGACGTGCACGATGCCGGCTTGTACGAGAAGCCGCTGCCGGTGGGGGCGATATTCACGGTGGAACCCGGCGTGTACCTGCCGGAACAAGGGTTCGGCGTACGCATCGAGGATGAGGTGATCGTAACGCCCACGGGCTACCGACTGCTGACCGCCGATTTCCCGCGCAAGCTCGAGGACGTGGAGGCGTGGGTGGCGAAGGCGCGGGGTCAGTAGCTAAAAGAGCCAGGGAGGCGTTACGCGAGGCAAGTATTGGGCATGGATTGTGGTGTTGTCTTGCGTGGCGGCGCTCGTGGGGTACGGCGTGTTGAATCGCGGGCAAATGCGGCCGGCGGGTGCGAGGACAAAGCCGTTTGGGCCGCTGCAGCATGTGGTGTCGCCACTGATGACGGGAATGGGGCCATCAGCTGCGAGCGGTTCGACGTCGAAGGCAGGTGACGATCCAAGGGTCGAGATCGAGTTTTGTGGGCTCGGCAAAACGGCGTTCCACTCGGACGACGAGTTGGCCGCCGCCCGATATGTCGGCGGCTTGAGCAAGCCGGTGGCGCGCCGCTGGCTAGCGGCGTTGCTCAACAGTGACGACAATCGAGCGCGGGCAGCGGGGATGTATCTGGAAGGCAAAATCGTTGGGTCCGCGTTGCAGCCCATGGCGGAACAGACCCGGGAGGAATTGATTCAGCTTGCGGTGGGATCGGGCGATCCCGCCGTGTATGCCATCGCCGTCAACGCGTGCAATACCTACGAGGAGTCGGTTAGGGGCGCCTGCGAACAGATTTCGCTGAGCGGATGGGCGGCCCAGGCCGGCAAGGTCGACTCCTACAACTTTTCGCTGTTGGCGTTCGCCGAGCCGGAACTGCCCAAGGATGCCACGCCCCTGGAGCAATGGTTCTTGGCGATTGAGGCCATCGGCGTTGAAGCCGCCATAGACATGCATCAATACCGCATAGCCTCAAAGCATTGTTCTGCAGCAGCCATGCAGGACAGCGATGTACGGAAGCAATGCAGCGACTTGGCGGAGGTATTTGCCACCAAGGGAACCAACTTACTCGATCTTTGCATGGGCACAAACTTGGGCGCGCGCGCCGGCTGGTCGCCCGCGCGAGTTGCGGGTCTTAAGCTGGAACGCGATGCGTTAATGCAGGTCACGATGCAGGCGGCGCCCACGGGCGTAGACAATCAGTGGACTTGCGGCGCCGTGGAACTCGGCAATGCCTATCTACGCGAGGCAGTGCAATTGGGAGAACTCGTCGCAACACGCGAGGTGCTGGACCGGTCCGGCGAAACGGTGCAGGAATTAGCGAAAAAATGGCGGGAATTCCTCGAGAACTCGCGGCGGTAGGCGACTTTATCTTCTTTCAATTTGCACAAGTAAGAATCGGAGTTGGATCCCACCGAAGTGGAACGAGTTGTCTATTGACGGATTTACGTTCTCCGTGAGTCCGCTGATTAGGTGCCGTATCCGGGCACCCACCAGCGGCCGTCGTCTTCCCTCTGGGTTATCCATTCGTGCGCGCTGACCGACGTTGCCGCGGCAACGTCATCGGGGCGGTGGTCGTCGTTATCGACTGAGCCGTTGGCTGCGCGTTGCGCGCGCAGCGCCTGGTTGCACAGCACCCACACGCCGAGATCGTAGTCCATGCGCTCGCCGCGCCAACGGGTGGCGGCGGCGTTCGGCGCCACGCCGAAGTCCTCCCAGTCGTTGGGGTCGCAGGCGGTGCAGCGGACGATCTCGAAATGCCGGCCGTCCGGATGCAGGAAGCGCCAGCTTCCATCGGCGAGAGTGTCGATGCGGATTCCCCCCTCGTGCACCAACCGATGGTGCAAGCGGCACAACGTGACGAGGTTGGAGAGCTTGGTCTTGCCACCATTCGCCCAGTGCTCGATGTGGTGCGCGTCGACGTAGCGCCGGTGCGTGCAGCCGGGGAAACGGCAGCCGCCGTCGCGCGAGTTGAGCGCGCGGCGAATCGCCGGCGGGATGCTGCGGGTTTTGCGGCCCACATCGAGGGGCTCGCCGTGCTCGTTCTCGATAATGCGTAGCAGACTGGAGTCGCAACTCAGGCGGCGGGCGGTTTCAGCGGCGATGGAAGGTCCGTTCTCGATCTCGCAGCGCCCGGCAGAGCCCTGCCGCAATGTCTCGGCATCCACGTGCACCACGACCTGGAAGCGATCGGCGGTATTTGACGAAGTATCCTGAGCCGCGAGAAAGCTCTCCGCCAGGACCGCGAGGGCGTCGGCCCGCCGTGCCTGGTACGTGAGGGACCGTTCTTCAACGACGTCGGCTGCAATTTCTCGTAAGGGTAGGGTCTCGAGGGCAGCATCAAGCGCCTGCAGGACCATGGCCCCCGCCTCGGCCGGCAATCGGCACTTGAGGAGCAAGCTGCCGTCCTCATCGAAGCCGTAGCTCACGCTGCGATTCGCGTGCTGGCGCGCCTCACGGGAGAGTTCCTCGGCGTCCATGGCACGCCGGTAGCTGCTTACCAATCGCTCCACATGATGGGCGGTGCCGTGCAGGGCGATCATCAGCAAGTTGTCTTCCGTGGCGGGGCAGGCAACCCGTGTCAACGCCCGCACCTTGGAGTAGCTCAATTCGCCGCGCGCCATGGAGGAGGAGATCTTCGGCAGATCAGCAAGCGCATGCGCGACGCGCACCTTCTCGCGCGCAGCGCCTAAATTCAGTCCGCATTTGAAGTTCAGCCAGTGAGCGCAGGAGGGTAACTTGCCGTCTCCCCAGCCCTTGCGCCGATCGAACTCGGCAATCAACAGCAGCCAGCGATAGTTCGCTGCGTTCAGTTGCCCTGCCAGTTCAGTGATTTGCGCTTCGAGTTCTTCGAGGGAAAGCGTGGGGCTGATTGCCGTCGATCCACCGTCCATAGAGCACCTCATTGCGGCTGTGATTATATCCAGTATTGTACGCAAAGCAGGCGGCATAAGCACGTTGATAAACTGCCAATAATTTATTAGTTATTAATGAGTTACGCCGCATTTGAGCGGCCATATTGGGCGCCTGCTACCATCCTTAAAATGAGCTGGTCGGCGCGACAGTACCTGACTTTCGAGGATGAGCGGACTCGCCCGGTGCGGGATCTGCTCTCCGCGCTGCCGCCCATGGAGGCGCGATCCGTTATCGACCTCGGCTGCGGGCCGGGCAATTCGACCGAGGTGCTGTCGGCGCGCTTTCCGAATGCTGCTGTTCGCGGCATCGACAGTTCACCCGACATGATTGCGGCGGCCCGTCGGCGTTTGCCACGCGTGCAATTCTCTATCGGTGGAATCGAAGAATGGACGGACGCCGGGCCGTTCGAGGTGATTTTAGCCAACGCGGTGCTGCACTGGGTTCCGAATCACGCGACCTTGTTGCCGGCGCTGGTCGCCAAGCTTGCCGGCGGCGGCGCTCTCGCCGTTCAAATGCCAGACAATCTCGACGGCCCTGCTCATCGATTGATGCGCGAGGTCGCAGCGGACGGGCCGTGGGCGTCTGCTCTGACAAAGGCGACGGCTGCACGCACGCCGATGGCGGATGCCGATGGGTACTACCAACTGCTGCGGCCGTTTTGCAGCACGGTCGATGTGTGGCGCACTACCTACTATCACCCGCTGTCGGGAGGTCCGAGCGCAATCGTAGAATGGTTCAAGGGCAGCGGCTTGAGACCGTTTCTGGATCCGCTTGACGCGCTCCAGCGAGAGGCTTACCTCGATCGGTACACGGCCGCCGTGGCGATGGCCTACCCGCCGTTGGCGGATGGCTCGGTGCTGCTGGCATTCCCGAGATTGTTCTGGGTGGCGGTTCGTTAGAAGGAGGTTCGAAAACGCAATGCACACAACCACAACGTTTGAACTGCCGGCATTTCGTATGACGAAATCTCTAGGAGTTGTCAGAGGAATCACCGTGCGAACGCGGTCACTGCCTTTGAGCATACTGGGCAGTTTGAGGACTCTGTTCGGCGGCCGCGCCGGCATTTTCTCCGATCTTTGCGAATCAGCGCGCGAAGAATCCTTTCAATTAATGCTTGCTCATGCACGGAAATTGGGAGCAAACGCCGTAATAGGAGTTCGATACGACACCGGGCCCATGGTCGGCGCTGCAGAGGTCCTTTGCTACGGTACCGCGGTGGTTGTTGAGCCAATGTCGGCGCAATGACCGACAATGGCCATGGACTTTGCATCCGTACCGGAGATCTTGCGGGAGCCGTTGGCGCGTTGGTGGGAGCGCGCCGGAGCGCAAGCCGGGTTCCTCGACGCCTACGCGGCGCTAAGTGAATCTATTCGCATCGAACTGCCGCGCGTCGTTGCGACGAGCGAATTCTTGGGTTCGGTGCTGATTCAGGATCCGCGGGCGCTCGCATGGTTCGCGCTCACTGAGGCGGAGTCGCCCGCGCCCGCGACGGCCCAAGCCAACGCCGAGTATGAGTCCCGCGCTGGACGAGCGGCGACGATGGCCGAGGCGCAGCGCATCTTGCGCGAGTGGCGGCGCCGCGAAATGTTGCGCATTGCCTGGCGCGACATCGCGGGGGGCGGGGCGCAAGGGCGCGGCGGCGTCGTGGACACTCTCCATGCCTTGTCGGACTTTGCGGACGCAAGCATTCGCGCGGCGGTCGCGGCTGCGCAGTTGCATCTACAGGAGACCTTCGGCGGGCCGCGAGATGGCGATGGCAATGAAGCCACGCTGATCGTGCTGGCGATGGGCAAGCTCGGCGGCCGCGAGTTGAACTTCTCCTCCGACATCGATCTGATATTCCTGTTTTCGCAGGATGGCCAGACCGATGGTCCGCGGGTGCTCGAGAACGAGGAGTATTTCAATCGTCTGGGGCGCGAGATCATCCGGCTGCTGGATGTGCGCACCGAAGACGGCTTCGTGTTTCGGGTGGATATGCGCCTGCGCCCCTTCGGCGACAGCGGGCCGCTGGTGGTCAGCCTTGCCTCGCTGGAGGATTACCTGCAGGAGCACGGCCGCGACTGGGAGCGCTATGCCTGGGTCAAGGCTCGAGCCATTGTCGGCGCCGACGCCTATGCGGCCGCCACCGAGGAATTCGTGCGGCCTTTCGTGTATCGCCGTTACCTCGATTTCGGCGTGATCGAGTCGCTGCGCGACATGAAGGCGCTGATTGCGCGTGAGGTGTCGCGGCGTGAGCTACAGCAGGACCTCAAGCTCGGCGAGGGCGGGATTCGCGAGATCGAGTTCATCGTGCAATCCATGCAATTGGTTCGCGGCGGCAGCGACCGGCGTTTGCAATCGGCCTCGTTGCTCGACGTACTGCCGAAGTTGGCCGGTTCCAAGCTCATGTCGCCGGCCGACATTACCGAACTCAAGGATGCCTACCTTGTATTGCGCAAGACTGAGAATCTTTTGCAGATGATTCGCGACGAGCAGACCCACGTGCTGCCCGCCGAAGACCTGGATCGCGCGCGCTTGAGTTTTGGCCTGGGAGCGGCAGACTGGAGCGCCGCGTATGCGCTCATCGAGGTCGCGCGCGATAATGTGACGAGGCAATTCGAGGCGCTGCTGGGCGGGGCTCGCGCGGGCGGCGCGGCGGGCGCGACGGGCGCGACGGGCGCGGACACTCAGACTGATCAATATAACGCGGGTGCGGAGCCGCCGGCGTCCGCGGACTGGCTGGCCTCCGACGAGGCGAAAATCGACGAAGAATTGCTCAATGACGGCTTTCCGCCGGGGGAGGTGGCGGCCGTCGCCGCGACGCTGCAAGCGTACCGGAAGGCGGCGGCCTATCGGCGGTTGGACGAGGCAGGGCGGCGGCGCTTGCACGGCATTCTCGGCCGCTTACTAACGGCGGCCGCGCAGCTGCCCTCGCCGGCCGTGGTAGTGCAGCGGGTGCTGCGGGTGTTGGAGGCTATCGGCACGCGTGCGTCGTATCTGGCGCTGCTCAAGGAGCAACCCGCGGCGCTCGCTCGCTTGATCGACGTGTGCGCCATCAGCGGTTTTCTGTCGCGGCAGATAGCCGATTTCCCTTTATTGCTGGACGAGTTGATCGACCCCAAGGCATTCGCCGAGATGCCATCTCGCAAGAACTTTGTGACGGAACTCGCGGCGCGCACCGAGCGCATGCCCGCCGATGATCCGGAGCGGCAGGTGGAGGCGCTGCGGCAGTTCCAGAAGGTGGCGGTGTTCTCGGTGGCACTAGCCGATCAGACCGGCAGGCTGCCGCTGATGAAGGTGAGCGACCGGCTCACCGACATCGCGGAGCTTATCATTCAATGCTGCATGGACCTGGCGTGGCAGCAGATGACCCAAATGTACGGCAGCCCGTTTTGCGGCGAGCGGCGCGACAAACTGCGCGCGGTGCGCATCGCCGTTGCCGGCTACGGCAAGCTTGGCGGCTTGGAGCTGGGCTACGCTTCGGATCTCGATCTGGTGTTTCTGCACGATTCGAGCGGGGAAATTCAACAAACCCAGGGCGAGCGGCCGCTTGACAACACGGTATTTTTTCTGCGCCTCGGGCAGCGCATCGTGCACCTGCTCACCATGCATTCGGCAGCGGGCCGATTGTACGAGGTGGATATGCGGCTGCGGCCGAACGGCAAGGGCGGTTTTCTCATGACGGGCATCGACGCATTCGAGCGCTACCAGCGCCAGGACGCGTGGACTTGGGAGCATCAGGCAATGCTGCGCGCACGCGCCGTCGCAGGCGATGCCGATTTGTGCAAGAGGTTTGAGGCTGTACGGCGCGGCGTACTGCGCGAGTCCGTGCATCGGGATACTCTGCGCGAGGACGTGGCGGAGATGCGCAGGCGCATGCAACGCGAACTGTCCAAGGCCGGCGCCTTAGAGTTCGACATCAAGCAGGACGCGGGCGGCATCGCCGACATCGAGTTTCTGGTGCAGTACTGGGTGCTGGCCGCGGCGAGTGCGCATCCCGAACTGCTGGACTACACCGACAATATTCGACAGCTCGAGGGATTGGCGGCGGTGGGCGTGCAGGATCATGCGACGGCGCAGTGGCTGACGGACGCCTATATTGGGTACCGCACGGTGCTGCATCATCTCTCGCTGGAGGGTCAGGGCGAACGCGTGGTGGAGGCGGCTCCGTATGCCGCAACGCGCGCGCGAGTGGTGGAGATCTGGCGCGCGATTTTCGGGTAGTCGGGATTTTCGGGTAGAATGCCGCGATGCAACCCGTGATGGTACAAAACGATCCGAAGCATCAGCTGATAGAGCCGAATGCGCTGCATCAGTACACTGTGACCGAGGCGGATGTACCGCTGTCTTGCCCCATGCCGGGCATGTTTCTGTGGAACTCGCATCCCAAGGTTTATCTGGCCATCGAGCAAACCGGCTGGGCCAAGTGCCCGTATTGCGGAGCCGAGTACACGCTGAAGCGCTAGGTCTTGTACTCCCGGTAGGATTTCTCTTCGATGATGCTCGAACCCAAGCTGGTGTTGATGCGCCGCTTGATGGCGGCGCGTTCATCGTTTTCGAAGTAGACGGCTCGGGCCAGGCGGATGAATTCCGCGTCGAAGGCCTGGCCGCGTTCCTTGTCGCGGATGTCATCTTCGATGGCCCACAGGCGCTCGTTGACCTTGAGCAATGCGTCGACGTCCGCCTCGATGTCGACTGTTGCGTATGCCGACTCGTTCCAAATCGCTTGCAGCGAGTGCAGCTCGAAAAGCACATTGCGCACCTTGGCGGGGTCACCCATGCGCTCAGACTTGATGCGCAATATGGTGATTTTGTCCAATAATTCCCCTGGCGAGATCGGGACTTTAATTTCGCTCATCGGCGCATTTTAGCGCGATCCGCCAGTCGGGTGCGATCCGCCATGACGGCGTCGAGTTTGGCGGTCACATCCTCGACCTCGATCAGATCCATGACGCCGGGGCGCTCGATCTTGGTGGTCCAGGGAATCTGCGCGGCAGGCTTATTCAAGAATTTTTGCGCGGCCGCGTTGTAGCGGTCGACGCACCACTCGCGGCTGTAATAGGGGCCGGCGCGTGCGGGATTGGTGGCGGCGTACAGGCCGATCACGGGCAGTCCCACCATGGTGGCCATGTGCGCAGGTCCGGAATCCGGTGTCAACAGCACGGTGCTTTGGGACAAAAGTCCGAGCAGCTGAGGCAGCGTGTCCTTGCCGATCTGGTTGATGACCTCGAAGCGCACGGCGGCCATTATCTTCTCGCCCATCTCGCGCTCCGCAGCGCTGGTTCCGCCCACCAGTACTACGCGCATGTGGTGCACGTGAGCGGCGTAGCCTGCCACCGTGGCATAGCGATCGGCCCGCCAATTGCGAGCCGTGTGGCTGGAGCAGGGGCTGATGAGCAGCGTCGGTTCGTCGTCGGTGACGATGCCTCGCGCATAGTCCAGCGTGTCCTGCGGCAGCTTGAGGTCCCAGTGCGGCGCTTGGGGCGATACGCCGCAGGCGCGCACGAAGCCCATGAAGGAATCCAACACATGTTCGGAGTGGGCGGGCGCGATGCGTGCGTTGGTGAACCACCACTGCAGCTCGCGTGCCCGCGGCTTGTCGAAGCCCAGCTTGATGGGCGCTGCAATCTGGCTGGCGACCAAGCTGGCGCGAAACGACAGTTGCATGTCGAGCAGCAAGTCGAAGCGCCTTCCGCGCAAGGCTCGGCGCAAGCGCCACAGTTCCCCGAGCGTGGCGCCTTTGTCGAAGGTGATAAACTCGATTTCCGGCAGCAGCGCCGTCATCAGCTTGGCCTCGAGCTTGCCGATGATCCATGTGAACCGGGCCTGGGGCCATGCCTCTTGCAGGGAGCGAAGCGCGGCCAGCGCGTGGCAGGTATCGCCGATGGCCGACAGCCGCAGCAGACATACATGCTGCAGCGGCGGTTTGAAACTTAGGGTCATAAATTGAGCGACATCCGACGCATTGTCACTGCCACTGGCGCCATGCTGTCTGATCCTGCCGGTCTTGGCAATGTGGAAGAGGCCGCGGTGGAGTCCTTTTTCGATCCGGAATTCTGGCGCGGCCGCGGCGAATTGAGCGCCGTGTCGGGCGGGCGCGGATCGGCCTGGTTTGTGGGAGCCGGCGGGCGCCAATGGGTGCTGCGGCACTTCCGCCGCGGCGGCTTCATTGCGCGCTTGTCCCAGGATTCCTATGTGTGGACGGGGGAGGACCGGGTACGAGCCTTTGCCGAGTGGCGGCTGCTCGACCATTTGACTCAGCGCGGCTTGGGCGTGCCCAAGCCCATCGCCGCCCGTTACCAAAGAAGCGGCTTGGTTTATCGTTGTGATTTGATCACGCAACGAGTCTTGGGTGCCGAACCATTAAGCGCGTTGCTGGCCGATGCGCCTCTGCCCGAATCGCGTTGGCGCGCCATCGGCGCGTCGCTGGCGCAGCTGCATCGCGCGGGCGTGGATCACGCGGATCTGAACGCGCACAATATATTGATCGACCAACACGGAATGGTGACGGTGATCGATTTCGATCGCGGCCGGGAGCGCGCGCCGGGCACATGGAGTGCGCGAAATTTGCAGCGCCTGCAGCGTTCACTGGCCAAGATAGCGTTGGGCCTGCCCCCTGAACGGTATTCCGCACAGGCCTGGGAGTGGCTGCTCGCGGGATATAAAACCAGATGATGCGCTGGCTATACACGCTGCTGACTTACTGTGCCGTACCGTTTGCATTCATCACGGTGTTGTGGCGCGGCTTTCGCGACCGCGCCTATTGGCATGGATTGGGCGAGCGCTTCGGCTACGGCCGCACCTGCGGCTCGCCGAGCATTTGGCTGCATGCGGTAAGTTTGGGAGAAATGACGGCTGCCGCGCCGCTGGTGCGCGCATTGCGTGCACGTTACCCGCAGCAGCCGCTGGTGCTGACCACCGCCACGCCGACCGGCCGTGCACGCGCCCGCGACTTGTTCGGCGATACGGTGGATGTGCGCTTTCTGCCCTATGACATGCCGCATTCGGTTGTGCGTTTCCTGGACCGCGTACGGCCGCGGCTCGCCATTATCATGGAAACAGAACTGTGGCCGAATTTGTTCGACCAGTGCGAGCGGCGCGGCGTGCCGTTGATGCTGGCGAGCGCAAGAATATCGGCCAAGTCCGTCGCGCGCTATCGGCGCTTCGGCAACCTGTTCCGCGGAATTTTCTCCGCCAGTTCGCTGATAGCGGCGCAGACCCGTGAGGATGCCGCACGCTTCATCGCCATCGGCGCGCAGAGTGCCAGAACGCGCGTGATCGGCAATATCAAGTTCGACTTGGAGTCCAGTCCTGAGAGGCTTTTTGAAGGAGCCTCGTTGCGTTCCACGCTCGGCGACTCGAGACCCATTTGGATCGCCGGCAGCACGCATGCCGGCGAGGAGGAGCAGGTGCTCGCGGCGCACCAGGAATTGCGGACGGCCCAGGTGAACGCGCTGCTGCTGCTGGCGCCGCGGCATCCGCAGAGATTTCCCGCGGTAACGACTTTATTGAATCGCCAGGGCTGGCGGTTCACCCGCTGGAGCAGCGGCGTCTTGCCGGATCGCTCGACGCAGGTGTTGCTGGTCGACACGGTGGGAGATCTCGCGTCGCTGTACGCGGCGGCGGACGTGGCCTTCGTCGGCGGCAGCCTGGTCGCCATCGGCGGACATAATTTACTGGAGCCGGCGTCGTTCGGGCTGCCGGTATTGACGGGGCCCTCGTATTACAACAGCCGGGACATCGCCCGGATGCTGCTCATCCAAGGCGCCGCACTGCAAGTGGGCAACGCAGCTGAGCTCGCGGCCGCCGTGGCAAAATTGCTGGCGGATCCGGCGCTGCGGCAGCGCATGGGCGCCATTGGCCGGCATGTAGTCGAGTCGAATCGCGGCAGCGTTGCGCGCCTGCTCGAACTTATTGAATCTCTGTTGCCGGAACCGCCGCCGGCGGCGGCGCGTCGGTCAGCAGACTGTTGATTTTCTCCAGACTCTGCTGCGAGAGCGTGCCGGCGGCCTGCTGCAGCTTGAGCACATTGATCATGTAGTCGTAGCGGCTGCGGGAATAGTCGGTTTGCGCCTGCACCCAGAGCTGACGGGATTGCAGCACGTCGACGGCGGTGCGGGTTCCCGCCTCGTAGCCCGACTCGGTGGCACGCAGCGAGATGGCATTCGACTCGACCGCGCGGCGCAGCGCTTTGACCCGAGAGATCTCCGACAGCACTCCGAGATAGGAATCGCGTGCATCGTGCTCGGTCTGGCGCGCGACGCGTTCCACTCGCTCCTTGGCCGCGCGATGCTGGTACACGGCCTGGCGCACCTGCGAGGAAACCAGGCCTCCGGCATAGATGGGAAAGGTCAGCTGCAAACCGATACTGCGCTGATTCTGGTCGATGGTGGTGCCGCCCGCCGGGGTTCCGTCATCGAAGGTGTTGACGCCGTCACTGTTCATTTTGTAGCGGCTGCCCACCAGGTCGAGCGAGGGAAAGTGGCCGCCACGCGCGGAGCTGACATTTTCGCGCGCGATGTCGGCGGCCAGGCGGCTGGAAACCAGTGAGAGATTCTGCTGCAAGGCCATCTCCACCCAACGATCCTCACTGACCGGATCCGGACTCGCCATCTCGAACGGCTCGATGGGACGGGCGAGAGTCTCGAACGGATCACCGGTGATTTCGCGCAGCAGCTCCTGAGTCGAGGAAAGTGTACGCTTCGCGGCGATCACGGCTGCCGCACCGCTGTCGTGGGCGGCGCGCGCCTCTTCCACATCAGTGACCGCAATCAGGCCGATTTGAAAGCGCGCCTCGGCCTGATCGAGCTGGCGCTTGATCGAAGTGAGCGCAACCTGCTGCGCCTCGAGTTCGTCCTGGGCGGCCAGCACATCGAAGTAACGCTGCGCAACGCGGGCGATCAAGTCTTGCTTCGCAGCCTGGTAGTCGGCCTCGGCTTGCGCGACCTGGGCATCGGCGCGTTGCAAGGCCACCCAATTCTCCCAACGAAAAATATTTTGCTTCAGGTCGACGCCGTAGCGATGGTTGTTGGTCGTGGTGCTGCCGCTGAAGGGGAAGGTAATGAGGCTGGGTGCGCCGTTGGCGTTCGTTACAGGCTCGGTGGTATTGGTCGATCCGGCGTCGCGCTCGCGGCTCCAAGTGCCGCTCGCCGACAACTGGGGCAGCAGCGCGGAAAGGGCCTGCGGCTTGGACTCCAGGGCGGCCAGGCGAATTGCCTCGGCTTCCCGCAGCTGCGGGTCGTTTTGCAGTGCACGTTGGTATACCGCCAGCAGATCGGAGGCCGAGGCTCCGGCGGTGACGAGGCACAGGGTCAGTAGGCTCAGAAATCGGATCATGTTTTAGTGTTATATATAACTATAGCACCTGTCAATACTGCGGAATTCGGGGGTCTATGTCCTTAGACCAAGCCAGAATCCCGCCCGCCAGGTTGTACACCGAGCTAAAACCCCGGCCGGCCAGAAAAGTTGCCACTTGCAGGCTGCGGCCGCCGGATCGGCAAATCACCACCGTTTCCTTGGCAGGGTCCAACTCGGCCAGGCGGTCGGCTATTTGACCCATGGGGATATGCAGGACCTCGGAGGGCACCGGCGCCAGCGCGGTCTCCCAATCCTCGCGCACGTCCAGAAGCGTCATCTCGGCACCGCCGCTGCGCTTTGCGAGAAATTCCCGCGGGCTGAGCTCTTTGATCATCAGAACACGAACTTTTGCGGCGCGGCGGCGTTGATCAGTGGTTCAACAACGGTTTCGAACAGGCTCTCGCGAATCCATTCGTCTTCACCCACCCGCCGCACCAGGATGGCGTCCATCGCGGGCGCTGCGCCGACCATGGCAAATAGACGGCCGCCGACGCGCAGCGCGCGCTCAAACCGGGTATCGTAGAGCGGCAGCGAACCGGTAACGGCGATCACGTCGTAGAGTCCCAAGGGCGCTTCGCTGAATGCGTCGCGGATCTCGAGTTGCACGTTGGCGTGGGGCACGCTGCGCAGATTCGCCGCCGCCGACGCCACCAGGCCGGCATGAATATCGATCGAGTGCGTCGAGGCTCCGAGTAAACTTAAGACGGCGGCGAGATAACCTAATCCACTGCCTACTTCGAGCACGGCGTCGTTCGGGTTGGTTCCAAGCGCCTGCAGGATGCGGCCCTGAAGGCTGGGAGCCAGCATGGTTTGGCCGAATCCGATCGGGATGGGCCCATCGGCGAACGCCAGTTCGCGATACTCCGGCGGCACGAAAGCTTCGCGCGGCACGGCGGACAACGCATCGAGCACGCGCGGGTCGAGAACCTCCCAGGTGCGAATCTGTTGATCCACCATCTGCTGTCGAGCGGCCAACGTATCCATGACTTCTCGGGTGATATTAAGGCCGTTGATTATGGTCAATTTCGCCAGGCTATGCCATGCCCGTAAGCTATTCTTCCCATTACGATGATTCGCGACGTGCCCAGCCCGACAGGGGCGCTAAATCCAAGCGTCGTTAGAACCATTCGTCATCGAGGTCCGCGTTGATCTTGCCTTCCTTCGTACTGTGGTTGTTGACCTCGGCACTGGCCGTCGGCGTCATCGTGTTGTTCTTGCGCAAGCGGCGCCAGGAACGCGAGGTCGACGAATTCTCCGAGCAGGTGTCGCAGCTGACGCGCACGGCGAGCGCAAGCGGGCGCGTAGGACTTGCGGGAAAGCCGGAAAACCTGAGCCAGCTGGGTGCCGCCGTCAACAAATTGCTGGAAGACCTCGAATTGCGCGGTGCGCGGCTGTTGGATCGGGAGCTGCTGTTTCAGCGCCTGGTCGAGACCGTACACGACGCGGTGCTGGTGCATCGCGACCGCATTCTGTTCGCCAACTCGCGCTTTCTGATGCTGCTCAATTTGAGCGCGGCCGATGTAGTGGGACGGCCGCTGTCCGATTTTGTCGCGCCGGAATATGTCGATCTGGTGGCAAATAATTTGCAGCGCAGATTGCGGGGCGAGCCGGCCGCCGAACGCTACGAAGTGGAATTGATCGGCGCGCAGGCGCAGGTGACGCGCGTTGAACTGTCGAGCTCCGTCATCGACAGCTCGGGCGAAGCGGCGCTGTTGCTCACCGCCCTCGAAATGCTGCCGGAATCCGGTTCGGTGCCGGTGACTTCGCGGCCGCGCGCAATGGTGACGCTGGATGCCATGGGCGAGAGCGTCATCACTGTCGACGCCGAGGGCCGCATCGACTACATCAATCATGCCGCCGAGACACTGCTCAGCCAAAGATTCGACCAGGTCATGGGCAAGTCATTTGCCGAAGTGGCGTCGCTGGTCGACGAGAGCGACCGGCGCTCGCTGGGAGATCCGGTGCGCAAGGCATTGGCCACCGGCGGCCGGGTCACCATGGGCCGGCGCGCCGTACTCGTGCCCACGCATGCGGGCGCCGAACGCTCGGTGGAAATCAGCGTCACGCCGCTGCGCGTCGACGGCAGGGACATCGTCGGCCTGGTGCTGGTGCTGCACGACACCAGCGAATTGCGCGGGCTTACCCGTCAGATGACGTATCAAGCCAGCCACGATGCGCTCACCGGGCTCGTCAATCGCCGCGAATTCGAGCGGCGCCTGCAGGAAGCCTTGGACTCGGCGCAGACCGGCAATGCCGGGCATGCGCTGTGCTATCTGGATCTGGACCGGTTTAAAACCGTGAACGACACCTGCGGGCATACCGCGGGCGACAACATGCTGCGCGAGGTGGCCGCGCTCATCAAGGAGGCGGTGCGTGATTCGGACACGGTGGGGCGTATCGGCGGCGATGAGTTTGCGCTGCTGCTGGTCGGATGCCCGCTGGAGAAGGCGCGGCAAATCGCCGACGACGTGGTGCGCACGGTCAACGATTACCGCTTCGTGTGGAAGGACAAGATCTTCAATATCGGGGTCAGCATCGGCTTGGTGGAGATCGGCGGCGGCGGCGGCGCCATCGAAGACATCATGAACTCCGCGGATTCGGCGTGCTATGTGGCCAAGAAGCAGGGTGGCCTGCATGTCCATGTGTACTCAGCGCGCGAGGAAGCGAGTGCGCGGCACAGCGGCGAGATTCACTGGCTGCAGAAGCTGCAGGGCGCGTTGCGCGACAACAAATTCGAGCTCTACTACCAGCCGATCGTGCATGCACGCGCCGACGGCGTGCGCGGTCCTGCGCTCGAGGTGTTCGTCAGGCTCGAGGGCGAGAACGGCGATCCCGGTGCGAAGCCGGCGGAATTCATCCGCGCGGCCGAGCGTTACCGGCTGATGCCGCACATCGATCGCTGGGTGGTGCAGACGGTGCTGTCTGCGCTGGGTCGCGGCGGCATCAAGCTGCCGCCGGGGCGCAGCGTCGCCATCAATATTGCAGGACAAACTCTGGGCGATTCGGAGTTTCTGGAGTTCGTGGTCGACTGCTTCGATCATACGGGGGCGAACCCCGCCGACATCTGTTTCGAGGTCACCGAGAGCTCGGTGGTGGCGAACCTCGATCATGCGCATCGCTTCATCGCCGTACTGCACGGCATGGGCTGCGAATTTGCCCTGGACGACTTCGGCAGCGGCTTGAGCTCGTTCTCCACCTTGCGCACGTTGCCGATGGATTACCTGAAGATCGACGGCTCCTTCATCAACAATCTGGCGGGAGACAGCATCAACAGGGCCATGGTGGCGGCGATGATCGATCTGTCGCGCAGCCTGAATTTCAAAGTGGTAGCCGAACAGGTGGAGGATCAGGAGTCGCTCGATACGGTGACGGACATGGGCATCGATTTCGTGCAGGGATTCGTGGTCGGGAGGCCGCAACCGTTGGCTTATAACCCCTAGGCAGGCCGTCATAACTAAATCTATGGCATTTTCGCTGCGCTTAGGAGGAAAATCGGCAGCCAGTCAACGAGGTGCCCTATGCATGTATATGAGGACAATACGAAGTCCATCGGCCATACGCCGCTGGTCCGCATCAACCGCCTGGACGCTGCCAGCGGCGCGACCATTCTCGCCAAGATCGAGGGACGCAATCCTGCTTATTCGGTGAAGTGCCGCATCGGTGCCGCCATGGTTTGGGACGCGGAAGAGCGCGGTGTATTGAAGCCGGGGATGTCCATCGTCGAGGCCACCAGCGGCAACACGGGAATTGCGCTTGCCTATGCCGCGGCGGCCCGCGGCTATGGATGCGTACTGACCATGCCCGAGACCATGAGCATGGAACGCCGCAAGGTGCTGCTCGCCTTCGGCGCCAAGCTGGTGCTGACACCGGGACCCAAGGGTATGAAGGGCGCGATCGCCAAGGCTGAGGAGCTGGCCGCGGCCGATCCTTCCAAGTTCCTGTTGATGAAACAATTTGAGAATCCGGCTAATCCCGGAATCCACGAGAAAACCACCGGACCTGAAATCTGGGACGACACCGACGGCAAGGTCGACATATTCGTGAGCGGCGTGGGAACCGGCGGTACGCTGACCGGCGTGTCGCGCTACATCAAGGGCACGCGCGGCAAGAAGATTCTCACCGTCGCAGTGGAACCTGTGGTGTCGCCCGTCATCACCCAGACCATGGCAAACCAGCCGCTGACTCCCTCGCCGCACAAAATTCAGGGCATCGGCGCCGGTTTCGTGCCCAAGAACCTGGACCTGTCGCTGGTCGACCGGGTGGAGCAGGTGAGCAACGAGGAATCCATCGAGATGGCGCGCCGACTGGCCCGCGAAGAGGGCATCCTGTGCGGTATCTCCTGCGGCGCCGCCATGGCGGCGGCCGTGCGCCTGGCGCGAGAGCCCGCGCAGAAGGGCAAGATCATCGTCGTGATATTGCCGGATGCCGGCGAGCGCTACCTGTCAGGCCCCCTGTTCGAGGGGCTGTTCGAGGGCGTCGAGAAGATGCAGGCCGTTGCGTAACCTCACGGAAGAAATTCTCGACAGCTACGTGGGCGACGAACGTGCGCGGCGCATCTCGCGCCGCTACCTGCCGTCGCGCGAGGCCATTGTCGAGATCCTGGAATCGGTGCTCGATCTCATGTACCCCGGGTATTTCGGCCGGCGCGACTTGAACCGCGAGAATCTGAGCGCCCATGTGTCGCAGTCTGTGGCGCGGCTCAAGCCTAAGCTCGAGGGCGAGATGGAGCACTGCCTCTGTTATGGGCGCGAGGAGGCGGGGCGCGGCGGGGCGGCGCGCGAGGACGCGGGGCACGGCAACGGCGGGGCCGGCGGGGCCGGCGACTGCGCTCCGCGGGCGCACGAGCTGGCGGAGATTTTCTTGAGCCGCCTGCCGCAGATCCGCAGCCTGCTGATACGCGACGTGCAGGCGGCCTTCGACGGCGACCCTGCGGCGACGAATCTGGATGAAGTGATCCTCGCCTATCCCGGGCTGCTGGCGGTGAGCGTGTACCGCATTGCGCACGCGCTGTACGATTTGGGCGTGCCGATGATGGCGCGCATCATGACCGAGTGGGCGCATTCCAAGACGGGGGCGGACATTCATCCCGGCGCCAACATCGGCGCGGCATTTTTCATCGATCACGCGACGGGCGTGGTGATCGGCGAGACCACGGACATCGGCGACGGAGTGAAGCTGTATCAGGGCGTGACCTTGGGCGCGTTATCCTTTCCGCGCGACGCCAGCGGCCAGATCATCCGCGGCAAAAAACGTCATCCCACGGTGGAGAGCGGATCCACCTTGTACGCCAACGCCACGGTGTTGGGCGGTCAGACCGTGGTCGGCGCGGGCAGCATCATCGGCGGCTCGGTATTTCTGACCCGCAGTGTGCCGCCGCGCTCACGGGTGTCGCTGAAGGAGCCGGAGCTTCGCGTCGCGACCCGCGATGGGGCAGCGGAGCCGGACGCGATTTACTTCGACATCTGAAGGCCGCGACATCTGCGGGCCGCCGCGCGGCGACTTACATCATTTTGCCGAGCACCGGCACCAGCAGCAAAGCGACAATGTTGATGATCTTGATCAGCGGGTTGATGGCCGGGCCCGCTGTATCCTTGTAGGGGTCGCCGACGGTGTCGCCGGTCACGGCGGCCTTGTGGGCATCGGAACCCTTGCCGCCGTAGTGACCCTCTTCGATGTACTTCTTGGCATTGTCCCAGGCGCCGCCGCCGGTGGTCATGGAGATGGCGACGAACAGGCCGGTGA
>JBDUBO010000064.1:0-23051 GCA_040004115.1 Gammaproteobacteria bacterium
ATAGCCCAGTAGAAGAACCCGTCGACTGTTGGATTCAACAGGAGCTTGTCGGCCATATTCCAGGGATTGCCCGGGACCTTTGGATTCAGCCACGCGTCGAACACATCACCCGGTGAAGCAGGGATTGTTCGTTCAATCGTGATTTCAATGGTCTTCGCGTTGTTCATCATTTCTTACTCCTCTTTTGCTGCTTGAAATAGCCTTCGAACTCATCGAGCTTCTCATTCCAAAAGCGCTCGTATTCATGCACCCAGTCCGCCACCAGGCGAAGCGCCTGGGGACGAAGTGAAATGAGCACCTCACGGCCTCGCTTCTCACGCTCAATCAACCCGGCACGCTCAAGAAATTTTAGATGCTTCGTTACTGCGTTTAGAGCCACATCAAACGGCTCAGCTATATCCAGGAATCGGGCAGGGCCATCTGCCAGCCGCCTAATAATCGCGCGCCTGGTCGGGTGAGAAATGGCGCCCAAAACCTCGGTCAGTTGTTCCATGGAGAACATTACACCAGAAGGTGTAATGAAATGCAAATGCGGGTGATGCAGGACACGTTGTGATCCGCGCCGCTTGCTGGCTTGACCAAGGCGTCGATTGCACCCCCGGAAGACCGGAGGGATTCACCGCGGCGTCGCCATGCGACCACAGCGATCCCTAGGCCAGTTGCATCAGCAGCGCCGCGACGATGTAGGTGAGAAGCTGGGACGTAGTCACTGGTTATGAGAAGACATTGCGCGCAATCCCTCAAGCGATACGATTGCTCTCACAAAGGGCATTTCGTGACTGCCACTTAACCGCGTTAACTCCCGCTATGGCCAGCCACAGCGCTAACGAAACTTCCGCGATGAGGCTCGGAAGGTAGCTGTAGGGGAAGAGGTCCGGCACCGCTGCAGGCGGCATGAAGTAGGCGACGCTATTGTAGAGGTAGCCCACCCCTCCAATACACAGTAGTACGCCGAGCATCCGCGGCAAGAAGGTTGATTTATATATCAGGTAGCCGGTTGCGAAGCAGTCCACCGAAAAAAGACCGAGATTGAGACTGAAAGCAAATTGGTAGAGCCGAAGCGACAACACCGACAGCGACTGCAATTGCCCGGGTGAAAACGTGTTCAGGTAGCTTGCACCGCTCAAAATGTGCAATGGGGCATAGCAGAATATCGATGCGGCAATCGATACGGTGTTCGACACGATGGCAAACGTGAGAGCAGTGCGCGCCACCGGACGGCTAACAACTCGAAATAATTCGTAAAAGATGACGGCAATCAGGATACCCGTTGTAAATGAGACTAGGTCTGCCAGAAATCCCCACCGATACACGGACGATGCTGCAAGGATGCGTGTGGCGGTAAGCGCTGGATCTCCATATGCGACCAATTTGTCCCGTACAAAGAACTCCGCACTGAATCCGGACACAATGCAGATCACGTACAGCAAGCCTGCAATTCTGGCCTTTTGACGGGCTGTCAGTGTTTTCTCCATACCTCTCCCTGCGTTCCTGACGGATACTCATCTGGCCAGTTGGCGGCCTTAACTTTCATATGTCACATTTTACTGGCATTCGAAAGAAAGGGGCACCTGACGGCGACCGATTGCTAACCGTCCTAGGTGGGCTGGCCACGGGCGAAGACATTCGCTTGAGAATGACGCGGTGGCGTTGATCCATGTGCAGCCCAGCCAAAAAAGGGTCATAGCGGAACCAGGTGATGCTAGGTTCCTCACTGACAGTGACCCTGCTATGTTCGCTATCGAGCCGAATTGTCGATGGCAATCGCTTATGCTGAGTCGACGTAAGGAGAATCATATGCTCGATTATTCAATAATGATGCCAGAAGGCATTTTGATACTTAAACCAGATGCGCCGCTAGGCAAAGGGGACTTTGACGGACTCAGCGCCGCCGTCGATGCCTATCTAGAGGACCACGACATGCTCCAGGGCGTGTTGATACGTGCGAAAGAATTTCCCGGGTGGGAGAATTTCGGCGGCTTCACCGCGCACATGCATTTTGTCCGCGAGCACCAGAAGAAAGTACGACGCGTGGCGGTCGTGACGGACAATGTTTTCGGTGATCTCGCGGAATCTCTCGGTAGACACTTTGTGTCGGCCGAAATAAAGCACTTTCGGTATTCCGACGATGTAAAGGCGCTGGACTGGTTGAAGGCCGACTGAGGCAAACGCGAAGTGCGCGGAGTCGGACCACAGAATGTGCGCTGATCACGCCGGCAGCGTGAGCGCGTTGTGCACCGGTGCGGCTGTGGAGAATGATGCCGATTATAAGTAGAAGCACCCTGAATCAGATTCCTGCCGGCGTTTGGGTGCTCGGCTTCGTCAGCATGCTGATGGACATTTCGTCAGAGATGATCCACACCCTGCTGCCGCTGTTCATGGTCACGCGGTTGGGAACCAGCGTCCTCGCCATTGGCCTCATCGAAGGTATGGCTGAATCGACAGCGTTGATTGTCAAAGTGTTTTCAGGAACCTTGAGTGACTACCTGGGTAAACGCAAGGGATTGGCGGTGTTCGGCTATGCATTGGGAGCGTTGACCAAGCCGTTGTTTGCGATCGCTGGCAGCATGGGGATAGTGCTCACCGCCCGCTTGCTCGATCGCGTAGGCAAAGGCATTCGTGGCGCACCCCGTGATGCGCTGGTGGCCGACATTGCGCCCCAGGATCTGCGCGGCGCGGCATTCGGATTGCGCCAATCTCTCGACACAGTGGGTGCGTTTCTTGGGCCACTGGTGGCGGTTGGACTGATGCTGTTTTGGGCTAACGACTTCCGTGCGGTGTTCTGGGTGGCGGTTATTCCCGGACTAATGGCGGTCGTCTTGCTCTTGCTCGCCGTGCGTGAGCCTGAACGCACCGACAGCAGAAGGCGGTCGAATCCTATTCGTTGGGCAAATCTCAAGCGACTGGGTGTTTCTTATTGGCGTGTAGTCGGCATCGGCGGGGTATTCACACTCGCGCGGTTCAGCGAGGCGTTTTTAGTGTTGCGCGCGCAACAAGTGGGAGTGTCGGTTGCATTAGTGCCCTTGTTCATGGTGGCTATGAATCTGATTTACGCCGCATGCGCTTACCCCTTTGGCAAATTATCTGATCGCATGAGCCACGAGATGCTGTTGGCGTTTGGTCTAGTCGTGTTGATCGCAGCGGATATCGTGTTGGCAAACGCTGATCACTGGCACCTCGTCCTGGCCGGGGTCGCGCTTTGGGGCGCGCACATGGGTATCACGCAGGGCTTGCTCGCCACGATGGTCGCTGACAGCGCGCCGGCGGATTTACGTGGCACGGCCTACGGATTCTTCAATTTGGTGAGCGGACTTGCCATGTTAATTGCGAGCGGCGTTGCCGGTTTGTTGTGGGATCGGCTCGGAGGCTCCTTCGCCTTTTATGCCGGGGCGGTATTCTGTGCCCTTGCGCTCGTTGGCTTGGCGTTACAGCGGGCCAGGAAATAATCCCTGGGGCATTCGGTATTGAAAATGAGGCCCGCGTGTCTGTTAAATTGTTCCTTTTGAGCACGGGACTTCATAATTTATGTTTGGCATTACTCCATCAGCTCGTCTGCGCCCATCACCCTACTACGAAGCGACGGTCGCTGACGGCGTCACGGCGTTCACCACATACAACCATATGTTGATGCCTACCAGCTTCGGCCACCCGGAGGCGGAGTACTGGCGGCTGATCAATGGCGTCTCAATGTGGGACGTGGCGTGCGAGCGCCAGGTGGAACTGATCGGTCGCGATGCCCGGCGGCTTGCACAAATCCTGTGCCCGCGTGATGTCGGTCATTGCAAGGTGGGGCAGGGGAAATATGTTGCGCTGTGCAATCATCGGGGCAATCTGATAAACGACCCGATTCTTCTCAAACTGGCGGACGACCATTATTGGCTGTCGATTGCTGACTCCAATATTTGGTTCTGGGCGCGGGCCATCGCTGAAGAGCGGAAACTGGATGTTGAAGTCAATGAGCCGGACGCGTCGCCGCTCGCCGTGCAAGGACTGAAGGCGGAGGACGTTGTAGCCCACTTGTGCGGCGATTGGGTTCGGGACTTAAAATACTTCTGGTTTCGGACGACGACATTGGAAGGGATTCCTGTTCTCGTCGCGCGCTCTGGGTGGTCCAAACAGGGGGGCTTCGAGCTTTATTTGACTGACCGTAGTCAGGGCACACGGCTGTGGAATATAGTCAAGGAGGCGGGTCGCCGTTGGGAGATTGGCCCTGGAACACCGAACTTGAGCGAGCGCGTGGAGAGCGGGCTCCTATCGTATGGCGGTGACACAGACGAACGCACAAATCCGTTTGAGGTGCGGTTGGGCAAGTATGTTGACTTAAATGTTCCTGATGACGTGATTGGGATCGACGCGCTGCGGCGAATTCATGCCGACGGCCCCCGTCGTCAGCAGCTCGGAGTGGCGCTTGAAGGCGATGAGCCGATGCAGTTAGGGTTCCACTGGCACTCGGTCGAAGTCGACGGGCGTAAGGTCGGTGACCTCACTAATTGCGCATGGTCGTACCGGCTCAAGAAGAATATCGGATTCGTACTCATTTCCATGGAGTGCCGCTCCGGTTCCCGTGTGACAGTCCGCAAGGATGGGAAAACGCTTACCGGCACCTTGCAGGAACTTCCGTTCATTTAGCACAGTCATAGATTTCTCAATCGGCACAATGCGGCCATAAGTTCTGGCCGCAGTTGTGCATACGCAGTTTTTTTGGCCAGTGTGCGGAAGCAAACATACGCGGGAAGCACTTACGGTGTACCGTGAGCGAGTGTTAAACGCCTTGAAATCGATATTACCGATATCGGCCAGCAATCTCGGAGCGCGACGTGCAAGTACAGATCAATACTGACCACAGTGTTAAAGTTCACGAATCGGAGTCGGTTCAACTTCTCCGGATTGTAGAAGATGCCGTGAGTCGATTCGAAGAGCACATCACGCGGGTGGAGATGCACCTAAGCGATGAGAATGCCACCAAAGGTGGTCCGGATGATAAACGCTGCTTGTTGGAAGCGCGACTGAAGGGTCGCAAGCCAACAGCAGTGAGCCACGTGGCCGGCTCGCTTATTTTGGCTGTGGAAGGCGCCGCTGAAAAACTAGCCCGAGCGATTGAGAGTGATGTGGGGCGCAGGGAGGCTATCAGGAAGCATCAGACGGATCCGCCGGCACCTTGACCGGGACGATCGTGTGGCTCATCTGGATGCCGAATGACGCGACGGTAAAAAGCAATAATTTGGGCTATCGTTGCGGATGCTCAAAGAGTTCGGACCGCGCTGCCAAAATAATCACAGCGGCTTTGAATTGGTTTTAATTTGACCGTCGTTGTACCGCGGCTATGACGCCTTCGCCCGCCGCGCCGCCGATCACTGAAGCGATATCTCCCCAATCGATGATCCCGGTGATAGCGCCGCGTTGAACCAGAACATTTTGCGCATGGATGTCGCCGTGCACCCAAACGCGGGAGTCGGCGGCAGGCGCCGCCAGCGCCCTACGCCATACGGACAGAATGACATCGTCCACCGGCGCTCCGGCGCCCCTAAGCCTTGTAAGGCGTTCTTCGGCAACTGCGGCGCGTACCCGCAGGGGAACCCCTCGAACCTCGCTGCGGGCCGCCTGGTCGCGTGCAGGGTGATGCCGTGCACGTAGAAATTCGGCCAGGCGCCAAGCTTCCGTGGGCCCCACGGGGTCTTGGTCCGCCGAATCGCCTGGGAGCCAGGCGGCACGTCGACGGCAATGTCCGCCGCGGGTGTTCTTGAGTTCACGCGCGAATTCGTTGCCTGGCGCCCCTACTCCGGTAAATTGATTCCCGACCCGCCCATCTCCTTAGGCATGTCTTTGAACTTCGGCTGGCCATCGTGAATGTGCAGGACTGTTTCCTGGTAGTTCACATGCACGCCGGGTTCGAATTTCAGCTCCGGCAGCAGCGCCGCATAGATGTCCACCAGGCCCATGGTTGGGTGATCCGTGAACACGTGCCCGCCGCACTTCTTGCACCATTTGCGAAAACTGATCGGGGTCTTGTTGTAAGTACCAATGCTTGCGGCACCCTGTGTCACTTTCAGCGCATCGGGCTTCCACAGCGAAAAAGCATTGACGGGCCCAGCCGACCAGTGCCGGCAGGACGTACAGTGGCAATAGCCCATGGCGACAGGGTCGCCTGAGACCTCGAATTGCACCTCGCCGCAAAAGCAGGCGGCTTTGAGGCTGTTCTGAATACCCATGACGTCGTCTCCATGTAAAATCGAACACGTTTCCCATGCCCGCAGTGTAGCAATCTGTCCCGGACGATCGAATGACCATGCGTCCAAGGCTCTTGCTCGATCGTCCAAGGAGAGAATAATGGATCCCCTGTCGGATGTGCTGCGCACCGTGCGCCTCACGGGTGCCATCTTCTTCGACATCAAGGCGTCGGATCCGTGGGTGGCCGAAACGCCCGCGGGCGAAGGCATCGTCGGGAAGATGTTTCCTGGGTCTGAACATCTGATTTGCTATCACGTCATCACGCACGGAACTTGCTGGGCGTGCATCGCCGACGAAGCGCCGATACGCCTTTCCGCCGGCGATATCATCGTCTTGCCGCATGGTGACACGCACGTGCTGACAAGCACTCCGGGTATGCGCCGAACGCCGGACATGTCTCTATATCAGCTGCCGCGCGATGGTCAGCTGCCGGTCAGCATCTCGATGGGCGACTCGAAGGACGATCCGACGCAATTCGTCTGCGGATTTCTGGGCTGCGATGCGAGGCCCTACAACCCCCTGCTGGCCGCGTTGCCGCGGGTCATTCTGGTCAATGATCGCGCAGGTGGCGCGCTCGCCGCTTACGTGCAGTTCGCCTTGACGGAATCGAAGCAGCCGCGCTTGGGCGGCCAGGGCGTACTCGGTCGACTAAGCGAATTGATGTTCGTCGACGTGGTGCGCCGATATCTCGAGACCTTGCCTGCAGACCGTACTGACTGGCTGGCTGGGCTGCGAGATCCGTTCATCGGGCGGGCTCTGTCGGCCTTGCATCGCGATCCCGCTCGCGCGTGGACCATCGAGTCCTTGGCCCGGCTGGTGGCACTTTCACGGTCCGCACTCGCTGAGCGATTCATGCAGTTTGTCGGCCAGCCTCCGATGCAGTATCTGATGAACTGGCGCATGCAGCTGGCGGCAAATCACTTGTTGAGCGGCACGGAGAGCGTCGCATTGATTGGCAATCGAGTCGGCTACGAATCCGAGGCCGCGTTCAGCCGTGCATTCAAAAAGGCGGTCGGCACGCCGCCCAGCCAATGGCGCAGACAACGCAACCAGGGCCGTGTCGCTTAGCCACGTTTCACGCGGCGGCGATCGCAAGGCAGACTATAATAGCCTTGAGCAAATCAGGGCGGCTTTACGGCCTTCAAATGGCCGGGGCGAAGCTCTCCACGCTTTAGGACAACCACCAGTTGATGCCAGTTGTCGATGAAATGCCGCGCGCGCGCCACACCGATGCGCTCGACGATCACAGAATGGAGATCTCCCTGCATGGCTTGCAGCTCCCGCTGAGCAAGATCCCGGTACCAATCATGCCGGTCGCGAATTTCCACCGCCTCGAAGCCGGCGGCGCGCAGGGCCGCCGCGCTCTCCTCGAGAGTTGCCATGTTGTAGGCGATGCCTTCGAGGCGGAAGAATTCCAGCATTGCCGCGGAATACTCGGCGCCACCGCCGCGCAACCAATCGCTGGCAATGAACCGGCCGCCGGGGCGCAAAACCCTTAGCACGTCGGCAAAGATGGTGGGCTTGTCGGGAATCTGCACCAGTGAGTCCTTCGAGAAGACGACGTCGAAACTTTCGTCGCCGAACGGCAGCGCGCCGCCCGTGACTTGCACTACTTGAATGCGACCGGCCAGCCGTGATCGTTCCAAGCGATTGCGCATGCTCGCCAGCAACGAGGGATCGATATCGATGCCCACCACCGAGGCGGCGGCGTATTCCCCGACCAGCAACTCATCGATCGCCCCCAAGCCGCAACCCACGTCGAGCACGGAGCAACCGGAGATGTCACTTCCCTCGAGCAGGCACGCGACCTCGGCCGCTCCCCCCGGCGACAAAAAACCCTCGCCCCAAATGATCTGCAGCAGCGCCTGCATGCCATCGTCGTATTCGCCGGGCTCACTCGGCAGACCGATTTTCGACTCGATCGGCGTCATTTCGCGTTGAGCTCGCTCAACAGAGACTTTTCTCCGTAGACCTTGTCGAGAGCTTCGCGGATGATCGCGGGATGCACGGCGATGGCACGATTGTTCGACGCATCGAACCAGTAAGAGCCGGCAATGGAGTGAATGTTGCCGTCGAACATCAAGCCGACGATTCTACCGTCGGCATCGATCAACGGACTGCCCGAATTTCCGCCCACAATATCGTTGTTAGTCGAGATGCAAAATGGCGTGCGCATATTCAGCTGATCCTTCACCTTCATCCAACGATCCGGAATTTTGAAAGGCGTCGCGCCGGTAGCGCGCTCGAAGGCGCGGTCGAGATAGGTGAACGGCTCGACAGGCTTGCCGTTTTCCTCCCACCCGGACACGGTGCCGTAGTTAAGTCGCAGTGTAAACGTCGCATCCGGATAGATATTCGTTCCATAGACTTTGAAGCGTGACGCCGCGATTCTTTGAGAAGCCGCCGCACTCGGAGCTTGCACCTGATCTTCATATCGCTTGCGGACGGCGCGCGCTTCGCCGTCGACCGCGCGAGCGAGTTCGATCATCGGATCGAGCGACGCGTCGACCGCCGGCTTGCCGCCCAGCCACAACTGTTTGCGCACGCCGGCGTCGTCGAGTTTGGTCTCGGCAATGAGCCTGGTCGCCAGCGCATCGGGTGATTCCTTGGAGAGCAATCGGCGTACTATCGGATGATCGGGGCCAAGCCATTCGCGCATGCGTTCGAGGGACATAGAAAGCGTCAAGACCTCGAGCTCAGGATAGACGGGAACCTGCGCGTAGAGTTCGCGCTGAATCGCCGGCAGAGAGGCTTCGGTGAATTCCCGCAGTCGGTCCACATTGGGCTTGTTACGCTCATCGGCTCCGCGCACCAGCAGCCGCGCATCGCGAAACAGGGCGCTGGTGAAACCGGCGGCGTTCTCAAGGAACGAATAGTCGAGATACATCACCCTTTCGCGTGCCGTGGCCGACTCAATCTCGTGCCATGGATCGCTACCGGGCAGGTGCGCGCTCGCCCGCAACTTCACTTCGGCCTCGGTTTTACTCGCCAGCAGCGTGGGATCGTTCAATGCATCGAGCTGCTTGCGGCGCACCTTGATCGCGTTTTGCAGGCTATTGAGTGGCGCCTGCACGATTCGTTCGTCGGCCGGATTGGTGGTGCCGAATTGGATGAAGCGGCCGCGCAGCTCCGACGCGCGCATCAAGGTGACGGGCAGGGGCAGGTCGCGGTCAAACTCGAGCTGGGCGCGCGTTTGCAGGCGCGCCGTCGAGCCTGGATGGCCGGGCACGAACACCAGCTGGTTGACGCTGGGACCGTCGAAATTGATCGGCAGATAATTTCGCGTGACCGCCGGCTTGTCGTTCTCGTAGGCGCGCAGCATGGAGAAATCGAGCGACCAACGCGGGAATTGGAAATTATCCGGATCGCCGCCGAATGAGGCGATGTCCGCCTCCGGAGCAAATACCAGTCGAACGTCGTCGTAGCGCTTGTATTTGTAGAGAAAATATTGGCCGCCCTGGTACAAGGTGACGATTTGGCACCTGAGCTTGCCCGACTTGGCTTTTATGCTCGCTTGCTCGCAGTCTTGCTCGAGCGTGGTCAGCGTCCTCTTGCGCGCATCATTGGCCGCCGTATCGCTGAGGCCCGCGATGGAGGCGGAAACTGTATCGGTGACGTTCTCGGTGCCGACCAATACGTCCGCGAGTTGTGAGGGACAACGCAATTCGGCGCGCCGGGTCGCCGCGGCGAATCCGGTCTGCACCAGGCTGTCTTCCTTGGACGACAGCTCCGCAAGACAGGTCTCCACGCAGTGGTGATTGGTCAGGATCAGCCCCTCTGGGGACACAAATGAGGCCGTACAATTGCTGAGCCGAATCGTCGACAGCCTCACATGGTCGAGCCACGCCGGCGTAATGTTCGCCCCGTAGCTTTGCTTTATCGCGCTCGAAGGAAAATTGTCGAACGTCCACATTCCTTCGTCGGCAACGGCCGGCAGAGCCGTCAGGCAGGCCAGCACCAGCAGAAATCCACGCATGGAATCCTCGTCTTCTTATCTTCCGCTACAATCGGCAGGACATTATCGCCATTGACGCACGTAACGCAATTGAACGCAGACGCCAAGCCTCCGCATTCGCTCCCCGTAAAGAGACGCGCCTTTACTTCGCTCGAAAACGCCGATTTTCGTGCTTTTTTCCTCGCGGTGACGATGGTGATGATGGCCGACAATATTGAACATGTCATCAGCTATAGGGTGATTTTGCAGAAATTTCATTCAGCGGCACTGGCCGGCTTCGCGGTCGTGTCGCATTGGATTCCGTATCTCTGGCGGATCGATTCGGCACGCGACGCCTCATCGTGGCCGGGATGCTGCTATTCATGGCGGTACTGCTGCTTCTCTATGCCGCGATTTTCGCGATTCGGTATTGGCGTGGACGTTAGTGCGGAGAGGGTCTCTTGGTGACATCACGCAATGATACCGACCATATGCGCCGCGCTCTCGAACTTGCGCAGCGAGCTGCCTTGGACAATGAGGTCCCCGTGGGCGCGCTGCTGGTGCTGGACGGTGAAACAATTGGCGAGGGCTGGAATCGTCCGATCGGCGACCACGATCCGACGGCACACGCAGAAATCGTGGCGCTGCGTGCCGGTGCACAGCGCCTCTGGAATTATCGACTTGCAAGGACTACGCTCTACGTCACCCTGGAGCCGTGTGCGATGTGCGCGGGTGCCGTGCTCAATGCACGCGTGTCGCGGCTGGTATTCGGCGCCTGGGATCAAAAGGCCGGTGCCTGCGGCAGCGTCATCGATTTACCGCGGGAGCCCAAATTCGCGCATCGCCTCGACGTTTTCGGTGGAGTGTGCAGCGATGAGAGCGCAGCGTTGCTGCGCGGATTCTTCGAGTCGCGGCGCTAATTGAGGGACGCAGCTCCGGCGCCCCACACCCACTCCAACAGATCGCGATAGCCGCGGACGTTATCTACGTAGCGCACCGGTTCCCAGCCGCGCGCATATCCATTTTCGGTTTGCGAGTACCAGCGTTCCTGCTCCAGCAGGGGCAAATATTCCCGCACGTCCTGCCAAGAATCCGGGTCGCGGCCCGCCTTTTGCGTCAGCACCCTAGCGTCTTCCAAGTGGCCGTAGCCTATATTGTAGGCAGCGAGCGCGAACCAGGTTCGATCCGGCTCCGGCACATGGGTCGGAATTTTCGCGTAGACCTGCCGGAAATATCGGGCTCCGCCAAAAATGCTTTGCCTTGCATCCGAGGGGTTTGTCACATTGGCTTCCGCCGCAGAATTATTGGTCAGCTGCATCAATCCTTTGGCGCCGGATGGCGAGGCGGCACTCGGATTCCATTTCGATTCTTGGTATCCGATGGCCGCCAACAGGCGCCAATCCTGGCGGCTCTGCTCAGCCGCCTCTTCGAACCATTTCTTGTACAGCGGCAATCGGCTCTGCAAATGGCGCATGAAGCCGCGTGCGCCGACGAATTCCAGATCTTCGGCCCGCCCGTAGTAGCGCTTGACGATCGCGGCGAGTTCGCCGTCGACGCTGAGATGCGCGAAATAGTTGTCCATGTCGCGTAGGAACCCCGGGTCGCGCGTGCTCGCGGCCCAGGCGAGGGACTGGCTGCCCGTGAAGTCGAAGGCGATGCGAAGTTCCGGGTGGGCATCGTGCGCCAATGCGAATTCCGTGGAGTCGGCAATCGTGTAATCGATGGCGCCGGCAGCGACACCATCAAGGAGCGCCTGCGTGTCGGTGCTGGAGTTCTCCACCCATACCAGGTCGGGAAGCAAATTACGCGCCGCGTGCAGGGTTTTGGCGTGCGAGCTGCCCGCAGCGATCTCAAGGTCGCCGCTGCCGACTTCGGCAAGAGATGCCGGCCTGAGTGCGCCGCGTCGGTATATCAAGTGTTCGCGGACTTTCTGGTAGGCGGGGCCGAATTCGACACCGGGGATTTCCTGTGAAGGAACCTTTAAGCCCGCCGCGGCGAGGTGTGCGCGGCCCGAAATCAGCGCGCCGTAGATCTGCGCATAGCTGCTCACCGGTATGATTTTGAGCTTTACTCCGAGCTCATCGGCAAAGCGTCGCGCCAGCTCATACTCCGGACCCTCCGGCATATCATCCACGCCGCGATAGTAAGCCAGCGGACCATTGCGCGTGACCACGCGCAGCTCGCCTAAGATCTTGATCTGATCGATCAGGCTGGGCAGCGGAGTGCAGGTACCCAGCAACGTGACGGCGGAGACCGAAACGATGACTTTCGTCCAGCGCTGCCAGTTCATATGAAGGTTCAAGTTACGCACGGTCGTGAGCTGTTAGAGTTCCGTGAGGCTGGGAGAGTTCTGTACGTGTGACAGGCCCGTTGCCGATGAGCTAGAATAACTCTTTATTTCTCACTGCGGACTCTTGACAAATGCGTTTAGTTCATCGCTGATTATCACGTCACACTGCAGCATTGCTTAAGTTAAGGCCGTGAAATCTTAAGTAAATTCCGCAGTTATTTAAGTTAACCGGAGAGGTACCGAAGTGGTCATAACGGCGCCGACTCGAAATCGGATGGTCGGGTAATTCCGGCACGTGAGTTCGAATCTCACCCTCTCCGCCATTTAGAAATGAACTAAGGCTCCTTCTTGGGGCCTTATTCGTTTTCCTGGAGCCGACTTCATTCAAGGAGCAAGCGAGTTCGCGATGCGCGGCCGTGCTCTGTAGGACGCGGCGATGCTTATAAGCGCTAAAAATATGGCTGATTCCATTGCGACATGCAGCCAATCGAGGTCCGGCGATTGATTGCGTGAATTGCCGGGGAGGATCATAGTAGATTCCCGGCGTCGAGCTTTAAAAAGCACGCAAGCCGATACTTCATCTATTTTTTTGAGGTGTCTCATGGGCGATAAGACAGAAGACCGCAAGCGCCGTCGGCGCGCTCCGCTGGATACTCCCACCGATCTCAAACCGGCCGCTACTCGGGATATTGCCGGGGCCATGAATGCGATCTTGGCGGATGTCTATGCGCTGTATTTCAAGACCAAGAATTTTCATTGGCACTTGAGCGGTCCGCATTTCCGCGACTATCACTTGCTGTTCGATGAGCAGGGCGATCAATTGTTTGCGATGGCCGATCCCATTGCCGAACGCATTCGCAAGGTGGGCGGATCGACGATCAGGTCCATCGGCCATGTAGCGCGTCTGCAACGTGTGAAAGACAACGATGCAGACTACGTGGATCCGAAGGACATGCTTGCAGAACTGCGCGAGGACAATAAGGATCTGGTAGCGCGCCTGCGAGAAGTGCACGATGTATGCAATGAGCACCGCGACATTGCCACGGCCAGTCTCATCGAAGTTTGGATTGACGAAACCGAACGACGCACCTGGTTTCTATTCGAGGCGGGCCGGCGAGGCGATCCCGGCTAGTCGCGGGGACCTCTCAGCGGGGGGAAGCGTCGCGGCGCGGATCACGTCGCAGCGGGGATCAGGCGAATGCGGGTGATTTCCGAGGGCACGCCGAAGCGATTCGGCGGGCCCCAGTAGCCCGTCCCTCGGCTGACGTAGACCCATAGATCCTTCAATCGATACAGACCGCCGGTGAAGGGTTGAAAGTATCCGATGAACAGATTCCATGGCCAGAATTGACCGCCGTGGGTATGTCCGGAAAGCTGCACATCGAAGCCTGCGCCGGCCGCTGCATTGGCTGAATTCGGTTGATGCGCGAGCAGGATCTTGGCGCCGGCGTCGGCCGGCGCACCACGTAGCGCTGCGACCGGGTCGCTGTGCTGACCCGCGTCAAAATGGTGTGCGCTCAAGTCCGTGACGCCGGCGAGGACCAAAGAGGCGCCATCATGCCTCAAGACAACATGCTCATTCTTGAGAACTCGCAATCCGAGTCGCCTGATTTCAGCGGTCCAGGAACGTTCGCCGGAATAGTACTCATGATTTCCGGTCACGAAGAAGGCACCGTGACGCGCGCGCAGCCCGGACAACGGCGAAGTGTGGACGGATAGTTGTTGCACGGTGCCGTCGACCAAATCACCGGTAACGGCAATCAAATCGGCCTTCAGGTCGTTGACGCGGGCGACGATTCCCTCGACGAAGCCGCGCTTGATGGTCGGTCCGACATGCACGTCGCTGATCTGAGCAATCGAAAAGCCGTGCAGGGCACTGGGAAGATCCGCGACCGGAATGTCTACATGGACGACGCGCGGCCGGCGGCGTGCAATGACAAGCCCCGCCAGCGTGACGACGGCCGTGAACCACAAGGTCCATCGAGCAGTGGGTGTCGCCCACGAGGCTGCCTGCCGCGCGGACAAAAACATGTGAGCACCCAGCAAGATGGCATCGCGCAGCAAGGTAAAAACGAACAACGAAGAGAAAAACCCCATGGCTAGCAGGCCGATCCACGCAAAAATGTCGGCCAGACGCGGATTGCGGATCGAGCGATCGCCTACCGACATGGGAATGACTATGCAGCAGGCGATCAGCAGCGCAATGCCGGCGCATACTCCCCAGGGACCCGTCGACAATGCCGGCAACAAGCGCCAGCCGATATACCCCGGCAGCGAGAGAATCAACCACAGGGGACTCAAGAAGACGCGGGGTACACTCACGCCGAGGAGTTGGGGGCTATGGAGCGCGAGTTCAAGGCCGCAATGGCTTGCGCAGCGATTCCATGCCCTTGAATTCGACGAATTGAGTCGTGGCCGCCCACAGGTAATCGCCGTAGAAAAAAGGCTCGAATGGCGACGCGCCCGCCAGCGGCAGGGGGGCAATCTCGGCGTCGGCGCGCGCTTCGTAAAAGAACGGGATGGACTTCCGCTCCCGGCCCGTTCCGATGACACGGTGTTCGGTTGCACTGATTCGGCCGCTGCACCAGCGCTCGAGTACCTTGCCGAAATTGACCGCCAGCCCATCGTCGCGGGGAGGTACGTCGAGCCACGCACCATTGCGGTGCCGCGCCTGCAAGCCCGGGACCCCGTCTTGCGCCAGCAGGGTCAGGAATCCCGAATCGACATGCGGCGCACCATTGACATAGAACCTACCGCCGTTATGGATTACCCACACACTAGGATCGACTCGTGCGGCTTGATCGACGTCGTTCCGTAATGGATAGCGCAGCAGACGCAATGTCGACAGGCCTCTATCGAAGAAGGGATCAAAAAAATGTTCCTCAAGAGTAAGTCCGCGGGCGATCGCGCGCATCAAAGCCTGGCTTACTTGCTCCATGCCGCGGTAGTAGAACGCCGCCGATTCGCGCCACCCTGGCAATGCCTCGGCGGACGGTAGCGGAGTCGCTTCGCGCAGCGGATCGTCGCCGTGAACCGCGGATGCGCCGTGCACGATGTCGGCCCCCAAGTCGATGCCCTCCTTGGCAGTCAGGAATCCGGTCTGCAGCGGAAACCAGCCCCTGTACACATTCCGGTGCGAGGGATCGAACTTCTGCCGCCAGAGTTTGCGGGTCTCGCTCTGCGGCAGAGCGAACAGCCGCAACAGATCCGCACGTGCCGTGCGGCCCGCGGGCACACCGGCGGGCAGGCCCGTCACCACCATAAAGCCAAAAAAAGCTGCTGCCGCCATGATCGCTTGATCCGTCAGGTCGCGAGCTTTCGACGGCGCGCCGAAGAGAGAGCCAATATCGATACACGGAATGGGGTGATCCATCGAAAGATCCTGCGAGCGCGCTCGGCCCGACATAGCTAGAATATACCAGTGGATAAACACAGGCCGATTCATGGGTCCCTACGTCGACTCCGTAATTTCCGATGAGGTGATGCCCCCCGCAACCGGTGTGGTCGTGATCGGCGGCGGCATCATCGGCACCTTCGCCGCGCTGACCTTGGCCGCCCGCGGGATTCCGGTCGTGCTTTGCGAGAAGGGATACATCGCCTGCGAGCAGTCCAGCCGGAATTGGGGTTGGTGCCGGCAGGCCGGGCGAGACGTCAGGGAAATGCCGCTGATCGTGCAAAGCCTACAGTTGTGGCGCGACATGAACCGCGTGACTGAATCGGATACCGGCTTTCGCCAATGCGGGGTTCTGTATGTCGGTGAGAGCGACGCCGACGAGGCGCGTTTTGCGGATTGGATGAACATGGCCAAGCCCTGCGATATCGGGGCCCTCATGATGCGCGGCGCTGAACTAGCGGCACTCATGCCAGGAGCGAGCCGCACGTATCCCTGCGGCTTATACGTGCCCACGGACGGTTGTGCGGAACCACAGCGTGCCGCGCCGGCGATCGCGCGCGCCGCGCAGCGCAAGGGCGCGGTCATCCTGGCGCATTGTGCCGTGCGCGGAATCGAGCGCTCTGGCGGCCGCGCCTCGGCGGTCATCACCGAACGCGGCCGTATTGCGTGCGATGCCATAATCCTCGCCGGCGGGGCCTGGTCCAGCCTGTTTTGCGCGAGCCTCGGCATTCGTCTGCCGCAATTGAAAGTGCTCTCCTCCGTCATGCGCACGGCGCCGGTAGCGGATGCACCGGACCCCTGTACCTATCTCGATGCGGTCGGATATCGCAAGCGGCGCGACGGCGGATACACCATCGCGAGGGGCGCCGGCTACGTGGCGCCCTTTGTGCCGGATTCGCTGCGCTACTTGCGCGATTTTCTGCCGACCATTCGCAAGGAGAGCGGCTCATTGCGGCTGCGGGTAAATGCGCAGTCGCTGCGAGAGTTTCGAACGCCGCGCAGTTGGCCGCTCGACAAGCCAAGTCCGTTCGAGGCGGTGCGGGTGCTGGATCCTGAGCCCAATGCAACGCTGAACGGGGAAGCGCTGGCTGCAATGGTCGCCTTGTATCCGCAATTTCGCGGCGTGCACGTCGTGCAGCAGTGGGGCGGATACATCGACGTCACGCCCGACGTCGTGCCCTATATCAGTCCGGTCGGCACGCTGCCGGGTTTGACGGTAGCCACCGGCTTTTCCGGCCATGGATTCGGGATTGGGCCCGCCGCCGGGCGGCTGGCCGCTGAACTCGCCAGCGGCGCCGCGCCGTCCGTGAACCCGGCGCCGTTTCGCGCGTCCAGGTTCGCGGACGGCTCGCCGATTATCATCGGCCCGGAAATCTAGTCCCGCCAGCCGCCGGGTGCGGCCTACGCTTCAGCGCGGCTTGCGAAACTTGAGTACGAAGTTGTCGGCTTCGCCGATGGCGACATACTTGGCGCGATCCTTATCTCCCAATGTGAGCGTCGGCGGCAGCGTCCATACCCCTTCGGGCCAATCCTTCGTGTCGTGGGGGTTGGCATTTATTTCCGAGGCGGCGACGAATTCGAATCCCGCCTTCTTTGCCATGGCTATCGCATAGTCCTGGCGAACGTAGCCGCTTTTGGCCTTCGGATCCTGCGGCTGGTCGTTGCGGCCGCGATGCGCCTCGATGCCGAGAATGCCGCCTGGCTTGAGCGCCTTGAAGCAGGCCGCGAGGGCCTGGTCGGCAAAACCGTCTCCCATCCAATTGTGCAGATTGCGGAATGTCAGCACCAGGTCAGCCGAGCCGGGAGGCGCGATGTCGAAGTGCTCCTTCCCCAGCGCAGTCTCGTGAAGAGTGCCGAGCCGATCCTTCTCCTCGGCGATTTTCGCGCGGAATTTCTTTGCGCCGGCATCTTCCTCGGCATTCCCGGGCGAGGGCAGGGCGACGTAGTAATGTCCACGCGCGGCGAGGTAGGGGCCCAGAATGTCGGTCCAGTAGCCGCCGCCCGGCCATAGTTCAACGACCGTCATGGTGGGCGCGAGTCCAAAGAATGTCAGTTCTTCGACGGGGTGGCGAGCTGAGTCTCTGGCCATGTGGGCAGGTTTGCGCGCGGGACTCGCCACCACGCTCACGAGGGCCGGGTCGGCGGCGGCCAATGCAACGGTGGACCCCACGAGAGCGATCAGGGAAATAGCAAACAAAGCGCGGATTCGGAAAATTTGCATGGACAATCCTTTTTCGGTGGATTTATTGAGCCGCAGTATCACAAATTCGCAGTCGGCTCGTCGATTATTCGCCAGCGATGATCAGTTTGGCGGATTATCGCCGGTAAACGTGGTTGGCGTCGCCCCCGTCACCTTGCCGATGGCGGCTTTGTCGCTGACGAGGAGCTGCACGGGGCGCTCAAAGCGCAGCTCCCCCTGCACGGTCGCTCCCGGCCCGATGATGATGCGAGGCACGCCGCGTACGATTTGAAGCAATTCGCTCGACGGCCTTTTTACTTCGATGCCGCCGTCCACATGTGAAGCTCCGGTAATGCTGATGCTGCCGTTCGACGTCTTGATTGCACCGCCCACGTGCGCTGCGTTGAGCGTGATTTTCCCATTCACATTGGACAATGAGCCCAAGATATCCGCGCCGTCGCCCACGATGAGTTCGCCGTTGACAGAAATTACGTCGCCCGTCAGGCGAGCGCCGTTGCCGACCGTTATCGCTCCGTTAACGCTCTCCAGCGTTTTTGCGGTCGCATGATCGCTCAAGTGCACGCTGCCGTTTACAGTGGTCGCGTTGGTGACCGCGGCGTTCTCATCAATTTGGATCGAGCCATTGACGGTGGTCGCGGCAGCGGGTGGCTTGCCGGCGGCGACGTGAACTGAGCCGTTGATTTTGGTCGAGCCGTCGCCGCTGTCGGAATCAACGCTGCATGCCTGCAAAGCTGCCAGTGCGGTTAGTACTGCTAGAAAGCCGCAGACTCGTACTCGCCGCTCGGCACTCGTTTTGCAGTTAACCCGCATCTGGCGAGGATTCGAGTCGATTCCAATGCACATGGCAGTTCCCCAGAGTTCGTTTGCGGTTACTGTACCAGCACGGCGCAATACCTCAACTGACAGCCCGTTCTGACCCGGCGAGGTATGCGTGCAAGCGACCGAATGTCTGATTACAGACCTCGATGGCGCGCGAGGGGCGATTGACAACTTCGGTATTCTGACCAAAATTTCACTATATGGTGAACTATAATATACGGCTTAACAGGACCTTCGCAGCGCTGGTCGATCCGACGCGCCGCCCAATTCTCGCCCGGCTAGAACGTGAGGACGGCACATCGGTGAGCGAGCTCGCCAAACCTTTTGCCGAAATCGACCTGTTCAATGCCGGCGAGAGTTGGGCGACTGCGCACCGACCGGCTGCGTTGGAAATGGTGCAAAAACGGCTTGCCGCAGTCGAAGGCTGGCTTGGAGATCGCCCCTATTTGGAGGATCGGTTCACGGCCGCAGATCTCATGATGACCACGGTGCTGCGCATTTTGCGACACACGGACATGGTGTCAGATCGGCCCGCGCTCAAGGCGTATCAGGCGCGCTGTGAAGAGCGGCCGGCATTCCTGAAGGCACTGGCGGACCATCTCAAGCCGTTCGCGGCCGAGTGTTCGCCGCTCCTATTTCCCGTAGCGCCCCTCGCACCAGACTCCCAATAACTAGGTCCACACGGAAACCTTCCAAGGCCCGGTGAGACATTTTAGCGCTACGGCGCCCGAACCACTCGGACCGTCTTGTCGACTTGGGAGGGTGGATCGGCTAAACGACCGCAAGAGGCTCAATTTCGCGCACTGCCTTCTTTGTCCCTGCATCTCGCTCGGCAATGCGTAGATCGTACATCGATTGTAAATTCAGCCAAAACTGTGCGCTGCTATTGAAGTAGCGCGCGAGCCGCACGGCGGTATCCGCCGTGACTCCGCGACGTTCGAGCACGATATCGTTTACACGCGACGGCGTGAGATGCAAAGCCCTGGCAAGAGCGTTCGCGCTCATATCCATCGGCTCCAAATACTCCTTACGCAAAATCTCGCCGGGATGTACCGGCCGCATACCGTTTTTGAAAGCCATATTCAATTACCCTCAATCATAATGGTTCGTAATTTCAACGTCCTTCGGTCCCACGTCGGTCCAAACAAAGCAGATGCGCCAATGGTCATTGATACGGATGCTGTGCTGACCCGCTCTATCGCTTGCCAATGCTTCCAGGCGGTTACCGGGTGGTGATCGCAAATCGTTCAGTAAAGTTGCTGCCTCCAGCATAGTCAGTTTGCGAGTTGCCGCACTTCTTATCGCTCCAAACCGCTGTGACTTCTCTGTTTTGAACAGTTTCTCAGTGTCGGCGCATTTAAACCCTTGAATTGCCACACAGGCGATTCTATACCGTTTACCGGTAAGCAGCAACGGTCGTGTCTTTCTGGCAGGCGTGCTTGTCGCCGTCGGCGGACCGTGTGCGAGTTTAGGTGGCTCAAACGGCGGCTCAACGTCCTCATCACCGGCCCAACCGAACAGCAGCACCACCGTGTGGCGTTACGGCGGCTACCGACCGGATCACGATTCGATTGCGTCCAGGGGATGGTGAGGCAATCGGCCGCCGCGCATCGCAACGTCGGATGAAGGTGTCGAGTTATATCGCCGCGTTGGTCCGAGCCCACCTCGCCGCGAACCCGCCGCTCGCTACCTACCAGCTTTCGGCGCTCAAGCGGAGTGTGGCGTTTTTGCTCGCCATCGGGCAGCTTCTGGCGAAGAGTGACCGAGCTGCCTCCCTAAACATGATGCAAGAAGACCTCCAGCGAACGCGCACCGCGGTGGCCGCTGTAGAGCAGCGCTTCCATGACTTTGCCAAGACTGCGCTCATCAGCTGGGAGAGCCGCAGTGACTAGGTTTCCGTTTCGCATTCCGTCGGGGTCCAGCGGAATCGGTCGCCGTCAGCTGGCTCTTTCGTCGCCGGCACGAGCGGGGATTGGGCGATGCGTTTCGTCGCATCGGACGGCGTATCGTAGTGGACCCAGAACGGTATCGCGAGCTCGTCCGCGCCAGCTCCGGTCGGTGATTCGCGCGCTACTTCCCGAGAATCCTCTCATTCATTTTCTGGACGACATCTCTCGTTTCGGCGGCAGCGAGATGAAAGTATCGGCCCACTACGCCCGACTTCCAACCGCCGATGGCTTTCAACTGCTGCTCGCTTGCCCCCTCGCGAGCAAGGTAAGTTGCCGCGGAATGGCGCAATCCGTGGAACGTGAAGTCCTTCACGACCGCAGCAGCGCAGGCGACGGAGAAGGGCTCATCGTAGCGATATCGCCTACCGGTCACACTGCGAAATACGTATCCGTCGGCGGAGCGGGGAAGCGCGGCATGTTCTTTCAACAGCCGCAGAGCTTCACCGTGCGCCCACGCGCTGCGCGGTTGCGCGTTCTTGGTTTTTCTCAGATGCAGCCGTCCGCCCTTGAGGTCG
Organism: Gammaproteobacteria bacterium; assembly: GCA_040004115.1. GTDB lineage: Bacteria > Pseudomonadota > Gammaproteobacteria > Steroidobacterales > Steroidobacteraceae > Bog-1198. The sequence continues at coordinate 21,330 of JBDUBO010000064.1, forward strand.
ATGTCGCGCCAATGGAGATTGAGCAGTTCGCCTGCGCGTGCAGCGGTCGAAAGGGCCAGCACGGCGAAGACATGCAACCGTGGATCTTTCGCCGTCTCGGCGAGCAATCGTTCGCGCTCATCTTTAGACAAGAAGCGCACACTGGCGTTATCGGTTTTGAGTTTCGTGACGCCGTTCATCGGGTTGTGCGATATCTAGAGCCATTCCTTACGGGCCACAGTGAATACCTTGCTCAGCGGCCGCAGGTAATTGTTGACGGTATTGGGTTTGCGCTTGAACCGGCGTGCGGCCCCTTTCACCGTCGAGGGTTTCGATTCAGGTTTGGCGCGCGTATAGGTCTCGGCCGCGATCTTGTCACGATGCTCGACGAGAAGCGCGGGCGTGATATCGCTCAGCTTCAAATGCCCGAGCTTCCCGCGCCACCAGGGGAGGTTCACCCGATGCATGCTGCCGTCGCGAAGCTTCGGCACTTCGTGTTCCAAATATCGATCGATGGCTTCGCCGAGCGTGCGCCGGCGGGCTTCCACGCTGCGAAAATGCTTGCCCTCGATCATCACGGCCTCGATGGTCTTGGCCCATCTCTCGGCCAACCGCGCAGTCGGGAAGCTCGCGGTGCGTGTCGGGTATCCGGCCATGCGCACCTGAACATGAAAAACTCGGGTGCCGTTCTTCTTGGCGCGCTCGCGAATCGTCGGCACTGGAGCATGGGCAGATGGCAGGCAAATCGCTTATTTTATTGGGGTTTATTGGTGCCGGCTGAGGGATTCGAACCCCCGACCTACGGTTTACAAAACCGTTGCACTACCACTGTGCTAAGCCGGCGCAGACCAGGCGGCATTATAGCCGATGATTTCCGTGGGAGTGGCCGAAGCGTGCGCTGTCAGCCCTGATGCCTGTCGTGGCTCACCGCCGCAATGCCTGAAATCCCTGCGAGTGAGGCGATGCGCCTAATCACTAGTGCCAGCTGCCGACCGCGTCGCGTGCGGCCTGGTTGAGCGGTCGCGCGATCAGGCCGCTCTGCGACACCTTGATTTCGTACAGCGCACCGTCGGCCATGGGCAGGAATGTCGCGCTGCCATAGAGCGCGTCCATCCAGGGTATCCATGAATGATAGCGATGTAGCAGCTCCCAGGGGTCGAAGCGCTGCGGCGGATTCAGCGAATATACCGTGCGCGGCTGGGCCCGCTCATCCTCAATGCGAGAGTAGCGGCCGCTGATGCGCTCCAGGCGATAGGCGGTATCGAAGCCGACTAAATTGGCAAATGCGTGCCATTTGAGCACACGTGCGTCGACCTGCCATTCGTCACCGCGCAGTGCAAAGGCCGCGTGCTCGCCGCTGGGGTAGGTCAGAACCGCGTTGAACTCACGGTCCGCCGTGCGCGTCAATTGCAGCTCGCCGGCGGGCTGCTCGAAGCTTAAGCGTTGATAAGTGCGCAAATTGGCGGCAAGCATCACCGCGCAAAAGCTGAGCAAAACAAATATGAGTGCGGCAGCACCGTGCAATGTGCCGCCGAGCAGCTTGCGCCGGCGTAAGCGCCGTACGGCCAGAACCAAGAAGAGGACTGCCGCCAGCGCGAAGGTGACGATCAATGCGGTAAATGTCATGGGGGGAAGTCTAACGGGAACCGTCACTGAACCGTAACGGTGACCCTAACGGAGCCGGAACCGAACCTCATGGGACTAACAAAACACTTAGCCCGGTCCCGGTGTCTCGTTGCAGAC
>JBDUBO010000065.1:0-22340 GCA_040004115.1 Gammaproteobacteria bacterium
GTTGACATTATTCGTCCTGTTGGCAAGCCGCGCACCGGCCGCCGCGATTGCCGCCCCTGTGCATCGACCGGTCATCGCGCCGGCGCCGGTGGCCGCGCCGGTGCCCGCGCCGGTGCCCGCGCCCGGAATTCCCATCTCGCCGGTCAATTGGGCGCAGACCCTGGAGCGAATCGCTAGTGGCGTAGTCACCATTCAAATCGACAGCACACGGGCGTTCGATACGGAGTGGAACACAACGGCGCAGGCAACCGGCTTCGTCATCGACGCCAAGCGCGGGCTGATCTTGACGAATCGGCACGTGGTGACGCCGGGACCTGTGACTGCGCAGGCCATTTTCCTCAACAGGGAGGAAGTGCAGCTGTATCCGGTGTATCGCGACCCGATTCACGACTTCGGCATCTATCGTTACGACCCCGCGAAACTGAAATTCATTCAACCCGCCGAATTGCCGCTATACCCCGCGGGAGCGGTGATAGGGAGCGAAATTCGCGTGGTCGGCAACGATGCGGGCGAGCAGCTATCGATCCTCGCGGGCACGCTGGCGCGCCTGGATCGCGAGGCGCCTGAATACGGTTATGGTAAGTACAATGACTTCAACACGTTTTACTACCAGGCGGCTTCCGGCACCTCGGGCGGGTCCTCCGGTTCGCCGGTCATCGACATCGAGGGCAGGGTGGTTGCGTTGAACGCGGGCGGAGCGACGGGAGCAGCCTCGAGCTTCTACCTGCCGCTGACGGCTGTGACCCGCGCATTGAAATACATCGATGCCGGAAAGCCCGTGCCTCGCGGCACGTTGGAAGTCGTCTTCAAGTACACCCCATACGATGAACTCAGGCGTTTAGGCTTGAGTCCCGACACCGAGGCGCGGATGCGCCGCGCCAACTCTAAGTTGACCGGTATGCTGGTGGTCGAAGACGTACAGCCGGGATCGGGAGCCGATGGCGTGCTCGCGCCGGGCGACATCCTGGTGGCCATCGACGGCAAGCCCATTCCGGAGTTCTTCGCCCTCGAGGACGTGCTTGACGCTCATGTGGGCCAATCAGTCACCGTGGAAGTGCAGCGCGGCCGCGAGACACTTCGGCATGCGTTCGATGTGCAGTCCTTGAGTGCGATCACGGCGGACGAATACATCGAATTCGGCGAGGCGGTGGTGCACACGCTGTCCTATCAGCAGGCGCGGCATTTCAACGTGCCCATCAAGGGAGTATATGTCGCGAATCCCGGCTATGTGTTCGCCCGCGCAGGCATTCCGCGCGCGGCCTTGATCAGTTCCTTCAACGGCAAGAAGGTCGAGAATCTCAACGATTTCGAAGCGGCTCTCGCCGATCTCGCCGATGGCGCGAGCGCGCCGGTTCGCTATGTGACCCTGGAAGATCCACGCGCCGCACAACTGAAGGTCATTCGCATGGACAGGCGTTGGTTCCCGGCACGCAAATGCAAGCGCGACGACAGCTTGGGGACTTGGCCGTGCACCGGCATTAGTCACGGACCGATCGCTACGAGCGTCAAGCCGGCCTCGACGCAATTCACCAAGACCGGCGATCCGCGCATCGACGCACTTGCGCCGTCGCTGGTGATGGTGAACTTCGATATGCCGTACTCCGCATCCGGCGTCACCGAGAAGAACTATCATGGCACAGGCGTCATCGTCGACGCGCAGCGCGGTCTGGTGGCGATCGACCGCAACACGGTGCCTATCTCCATGGGAGATGTGAGAATCACCTTCGCCGGCACGGTCGAGGTACCGGGCAAAGTGGTGTTCATTCACCCTCTGCACAATCTCGCGGTGGTCTCCTACGACCCGAAGTCGATTGGCACCACGCCGGTGCGGTCTGCCACGCTGCTTCCCAAGCCGCTGGCCGCGGGCGACGATGTATGGGTGGTGGGCCAGCGCGCCGATTCGAAACTGCTGTCGCAAAAGACCCAGGTATCGAGCGTGGACGTGGTGGCGTTTCCGCTGTCGCGCACGCTGCGCTTTCGCGACAGCAACCTCGAGGCCGTGAGTCTCATTAATCCGCCGAGCGATTACGACGGCGTGCTGTCGGACGCGAAGGGCAATGTGCTGGCGCTGTGGTCGAGTTTTGCATTCGAATCGCAGCGCGAACTCGAGCAGATCAACCGCGGCATGCCGGCGGAATTGGTCTCGGAGATGCTCGACGTGGTGGCCAAAGGCCGGCCGCTGTACTCCTTCGAAGCGGAGTTCAACGTGCAGTCGCTCGCGGGAGCGCGCGAACTGGGATTGCCTGACGAATGGGTGCGGCGCCTCGAGGAGCATAATCCGCAGCGCCGGCAGGTCCTCGGCATCGACCGGTTGGTGGCCGGATCTCCGGCCGCTGCTCTGCTCGAGCCCGGTGATTTGCTGCTCGCCATTGACGGCAAGGTGGTGAATCGCTTCCGTGAAGTCGAGCGGGCCGTGCAAAATCCCGAAGTCAAAGTCAGTGTATGGCGCGACGGCAGCGAAAAATCCTTGCAGATGAAAACGGTGGCGCTGGACGGTCGCGACATCGACCGTGTGCTGATTTGGGCTGGAGCCACATTGCAGGCGCCGCATCGTGCCATGGCAGCGCAGCGCGGTATCGCGCCGTATGGAGTGTTCGTATCGTTCTTTTTCTACGGCTCGCCGGCAACGCACTACGGGCTGTATGCGGGCCGGCGCATTACTGAGGTCGACGGTCAGCCCACGGCCGATCTCGATGCCTTCATCAGGGCGGTCAGCGACAAATCCGATCGGGCGTCGCTGCGCCTGAAGACGGTGGCATGGAACGGGCAAACGGATGTGATTACCCTGAAACTCGACAAGCACTACTGGCCCGCGTACGAGATCGAGCGGCAAAAGGACGGCAGCTGGAGCCGGACGGCGCTCGATCCACCCGAGGCCGAGGTTACAGCGTCCCCGGCCCGGTGAATGTTACCGGTCCTTGAGAGTCACCGGCTCGAGGTCTTGCGGCGCAAGCTCTATCGGCGACCCGTGCGGCGTGCGCCGTGCGGCACTGGCCCAGGCGCGGGAGTAGCTGTCGAGTTCCCCGGTGGATGCGGCGCCCTTACGGCTCACTAGGGCTTCGAGCGCCCGCAGCCAGTGCTGGTAGTAGGCATCGCCGAGATCGGTGTCATGCGACACCCGTGCCGCGCGAATCTCCTGCGATAGGGCATCCGCCCATTCGGACCAGGTAAAGAGTCCGCCCTCATGCAGCCGCAGTGCCATGGCGAAGGCTCTGGCTTCCCAGGGTTCCTTGAACACGGGGCCTTCGACGTCGCGCGGGAATCCCGGCAGCGTCAGTGCCGAGCCATCGTTCATGCGGGCACCAGATACGGCTCCCAGGCGTCCACCGAGACCAGAGAGCGCTGTTGCGGCGTACGCCTACTCCAAAGTTCCAACTCGTCGAAGGTCACCGTGTACAACCACTGCGGCTGTTCACCCATTCCCTGCGCATGGGTATCGGCGAACACATGCATTCCGTGGACGTGTTCAATCACGCCGCGCTTGCCGCGCGCATAGCCCGGCAGGCGCGTGTGATGTTCGGGTGCGGCGCTCGAGGTGCGGACCCATTGCCCCACGGAGTATCGCGCCGCTGCGCCCGGCGACCGCAACGTCGGCGAGCCGCGCGCCAGTGCGGTGGTAACTTCCGCGGCGCGCAATACCCGCGCGACGGGTATTGCACCCTCGAGCATGCGGCCCTGCTTGAGTTCTTCCGCATGCAAGGCGCCGCTCTGCAGCAGGAGCTTTTCCAGAGCGGCCAGCCAGATCTCGAAGTAGCTGAGTTTGCCGTAGTCATCGAGAGTTTCACGCGCTGCGCGGCTGCTGTCGATATTCCACAATCCGCTCGCGCCCATCTCCAGGGTAAGTGCAAGAACCCGGCGCTCCCAGTCGTCATGAAGCGCCGCGTCCTCGGAATCATGGCGTACGACGCCATAGCCGTCTAGGCCGCCAATATCGGCATGCGACTGATAGCTCATGGCGGCGCGCCGCTCGGCAGGCGCGCCAGACCGGTACCTATCATGGAATCGCGAGTGACAAGCGCTGCGAGCTCGTGCTCGCTCAGGTGCTCGGATCCAACGGGACGTTGCGGTAGCACGATATAGCGCACCTCGGCCGTCGAGTCCCACACGTGAATGCGCACGTTTTCCGGCAGGCGCACGCCAAAGTCTTCGAGCACGCCGCGCGGATCCTTTACCGCGCGCGCGCGGTAGGGCGCGCTTTTGTACCAGAGGGGCGGCAGGCCCAGGACGGGCCAGGGATAGCAGCTGCAGAGCGTGCAGACAACCATGTTATGCAATTCCGCCGTATTTTCGACCGCCACCATATGCTCGCCTTGTCTTCCCATGAATCCCAACGAGGCGATTGCCGTCGTGGCGTCCTCGAGCAGTCGGCGGCGAAATTCTCCGTCGCGCCAGGCGCGTGCGACCACTTGTGCGCCGTTACGCGGACCGATCTTGGTTTGATAGGTATCGATCAAGACGTCAAGGGCTGCGGGATCGACGTAGCCCTTCTGCGTGAGTATGGTTTCCAGGGCGCGAACGCGCAGCTCCAGAGCGCTCAATTCGCTGTGCTCGCTCGCAGGATCGTGCGCGTGCCCATGCCTGTGCCTGTGCGCATGCTCGTCGTCGTGATCGGGTGCGTCCATTCGACTAATATAGGCCAAATGCGGTCAATGCTCGGGTGACATTCGTGATGGACAGAAGATCGATTCCCCTTTCAGTTCCAGCGAGTCTTGACTGAATGGCCGCGGCGCCCGCCATCGACAACGCGTCGCGGCAGGATCTGCCGCAGATCCTCGCCATCTACAACGAAGTCATTCGCAACTCGACTGCCGTCTATTCGGAGGAAGAGTTCACGGCGGCTCGCGGCGCGGTGTGGTTTGACGCGAAGGTGGGCGGCGTCTTTCCCATGATTGTCGCTCGGGATGCATCGGGCATCGCCGGCTTCGGCAGCTTCGGCGAGTTCCGCGCGTGGCCCTGCTACCGCCATACGGTGGAGCACAGCGTGCATGTGCGCGCGGACCGGCGTGGCCAGGGTGTGGGGCGGGCATTGGTGGTCGAACTATTGTCTCGGGCCGCCGCCGACGCCAAGCACGCCATGATTGCCGGCATCGACGCCGACAATGCAGCGTCGATCGGGCTGCATCGGAGCCTTGGATTTACCACCGTCGGCCATTTTCATGAGGTGGGATTCAAGTTCGGGCGATGGCTCGACTTGGTATTCATGGAATGTATCCTTTCGCCGACAATGACTCCATCGTGGAGCGGTGCAAAGACCTGAGCCGCTCGGGAAAAGCGGAATTGCCGCACGGATGGACCTGTTCGGAGCTTAAGTGACCCTTGTTGGTCTCACAGTCTTGATATCATGCGCCTGTGGTAAGAGCTACACAGACTGAAATCGAAGAGGCCGTCGAAGCGTTGCGCGCGGGCGATTTGGTGGTGTTCCCGACCGAGACCGTCTACGGACTCGGAGCGAACGCCTCCAATCCGGCCGCGGTGCGCAAGATTTTCGAGGTCAAGGGGCGCCCGTCCGATCATCCCGTGATCGTGCATCTGGACGATCCTCGCTACCTGCACCGCTGGGTGTCATCGGTGCCGCCCGTCGCCGAACTGCTGGCGGATAAATTTTGGCCGGGTCCGCTGACCTTGATTCTGCCCAAGGCAGACAACGTCAACGACATAGTGACCGGCGGTCAGGACAGCATCGGTATCCGCGTGCCCTCGCATCCCATCGCGCAACAGCTGCTGAATGCCTTCGGCGGTGGCATCGCGGCGCCGTCGGCCAATCGTTATGGGCGCTTGAGCCCGACCAAGCCCGAACATGTGCGCGATGAGCTGGGCGATGCGGCGGGGGTCATCTTGGACGGCGGAGAATCGCCCATTGGGCTGGAATCGACCATCGTATCCTGTCTCGATAATCAGGCGCGCCTGCTGCGGCCGGGCTTCATCACCCGTACGCAGCTTGAGCAGGTCGTGGGAAAGTTGGCGATCGAAGGATTCGCTCCTCGCGCACCGGGAGATCGAGCACTGCACTATGCGCCGTCCACCCCGCTCGAGATCGTGCCGTCGGACGATTTGGAAGTGCGTGCCGGTGAAATCACGGAACGCGAGGAGAAGGTCGCCGTTCTCGCTATGCGCCCGCCGCTGCAGACGCAGCGCCACATGACCTGGATCAATGCAGGTAAGAGGCCGGATATCTACGCTCACAATCTTTACAATCATCTGCGAACGCTGGACCGTGCCGGATGCATAAGAATTTTCGTCCAAAGCCTGCCTCCGGATGAACGCTGGGCGGCGATTCTCGACCGGCTACAGAGGGCCAGCGGCATGGGCGATGATTCTCTCGAACTCAGTGCGAGCTAGTGGCTAAATCCATGCTCAAAGCGCGCGCCGTCGCGGACGAATCCATGGAGCTCGATCCTGCGGCAGATCCGTTTTCGCATGCGTCGATTCGCCAGCTCGCGGCCCGTTACGGCTCGCCGCTGCTGGTAATCGACGCTGAGCGAGTGCGCCGGCAATATCGGCGCCTCGCCGCAGCGCTGCCGGGCGTCGACCTTCACTATGCCCTGAAACCTCTGCCCCATGCTTCGGTCATCGATACGCTGCATGCTGAGGGGGCGTTCTTCGATTTGGCGACCAACGGCGAAGTGGAATTGGTGCGCCGCCTCAAGATTCCGCCGCAGCGCTGCATCCACACGCATCCGATCAAGCGCGACAGCGACATACGCACCGCCCTGGCTTATGGAGTCAATCGATTCGTGGTTGACAACCCCGACGAGCTGCGTAAGTTCGCCAAGTATCGCAGCCGCGCCTCGCTGCTGATCCGCGTGTCGTTCCGCAGCCCCGAAGCTCGGGTCGATTTGTCGCGCAAGTTCGGCTGCGAGCCCGATGCGGTTCCCGACCTGCTGCGGCTGGCGGCCGATTTACGCATCGAGATCGACGGCTTGTCGTTCCATGTCGGATCGCAGGCGGCCGGCCCGGCGATGTTCATCGAGGCCATCGCTCGCTGCGCCGCAATGATGCGCGCAGCCGAGCAGCTGGGTCACTCATTTCGCATTTTGGACATCGGCGGCGGCTTCCCGGTGGATTATCGGCAGGCTGCGATGCCTATCGAGGAATTTTGCGCACCGATCTGCGCTGCGCTGCAAGAATTGCCGGCCAAGACGCGGGTCATTGCCGAGCCGGGTCGATTCATCTCCGCCCCCGCCGCTGTTGCCGTGGCCACCGTCATGGGTCGTGCCTTGCGCGAGGACCGCTGGTGGTACTACCTCGATGACGGTTTGTACGGCAGTTACAGCGGCCAGATATACGATCACGCCAGCTACCGGGTGGAAGCGCTGGTGCCTGCGGCGCAAACCTACCCATCGGTGCTGGCCGGCCCGACCTGCGACAGCATCGACGTCATCGACGAGCACTTGGAGTTACCGCTGCTCGACATGGGTGATCTCGTGGTCGGGCACGTCATGGGCGCCTACACCTGGGCCTCGGCATCGGAATTCAATTTCTTTCCGCGCGCCACGGTGCTGGCGCTGGATCACGGCCGCCTGCTCATCGACCGGGGGCGCCGATGAACTGGAATCGGCGCCGAGTGCTGCGGGCGGGAGGCGCACTGGCCGGAGTGTCGGCCGCCGCTTTGCTGACGGGTAGGGCGATGGGCCGCGACACTGCGGCCGCTCACCGTGCCGTCCGCAGCAAGGTTGCGCCGGGGGACAGGCGGATTGCATTGCTCAATCTGCACACCGACGAACGCCTGGAAATAGAATACTCGCGCGATGGGACCTATGTGTCCGAGGCCCTGTCGGCGATCCAAGTATTGCTGCGGGACTTTCGCACCGGTGAGCAGCACGTCATCGACCCGAGTCTTCTGGATTACCTGGTGGAAGTGGCGCACCGGGTGGGTGCCGATCCCGTATTCAGCGTCATATCGGGATACCGTTCTCCTCAGACAAACGCCGCCATGCACGAGAAGAGCGCGGGTGTTGCGCAACACAGTTTGCACATGGAGGGCCGGGCCATCGACGTGCGCATGACCGGCATCAACTGCGCCGATCTGGCCGCCCGCGCCGAGGATTTGCAGCGCGGTGGGGTTGGATACTATCGCGCTTCCAACTTCGTGCACTTGGATACCGGGGCGTTTCGGATCTGGAAAGGCTAGATGCGGGGGGCGGTCTGCCCAAAGCCGGCTCGCAGGCGCGCATGAAGCGTCTTATTGTGTGCGTTACCGTACATACTTGTCTTGTGGACTTCGAATAAGCTGCGCAAATGGCGACGTCCGGATATCCAGTCCAATAAAAAGAGACAGAGGATGTCCGCTGCCTACCTCCCACAGCAGAATTGCATTCTTCGGGCGCTGCCTCCCGAAGCGCGCAGGCGGGTGTTCCCGCACTTGAAATTGGTGGAGATGCCGACGGGGGCCGTGCTCTATGACTCCGGCGATCCGCTCCGCGATGTGCATTTCCCAATCGACACGGTCGTCGCGCCGTTGCACGTTTCTAAAGACGAACGGACGGCGCAAATCGCCGTGATCGGCAACGACGGGATGGCAGGTTGCTCGCTGCAGGTCGGCGCACACACCGCGCTATCAGAGACCGTAGTGCAGTGTCCGGGCTACGCCTTCAGACTCAGCGGACCGACCCTGCATCAAGAATGTGCCCGCAGTGGTCACTTGTACGGATTGGTGCTGCGCTACACACAGCTCTTGATCGCTCATATGGTGCAGACCGTGGTGTGCAACGCGAATCATTCTTTGGAGCAGCGCCTTTGCCGCTGGCTGCTGCTGACCATGGACCGCTTGCCCTCGAATCAGTTATCGATTGAACAGGAAGTTATCGAGAAGGTAATGGGCGCGACGCCTGAACGTGTCAACGAAACCCTGGAGGCATTCCATTCCCTGGGAGTGATTCGACGAAATCTCGGACGTTTGACGGTGGCGGACCGGCACAAGCTCGAGCTGGCGGCGTGCGAGTGCTATTCCGTCCTGCGCACCAAAGTTGAACCGCCGCAGCCGCCGAGAACGGAAAAACTGGCCGACGCGTTTCCTGATCTGTTGCTGGCTCTGATCGATGGGTTGAACGCCACCGATCAGGACGACTTGGTCAAGCAGCTGGAGGGCGCGTTGTTGCGCAGGGTTGATTTCGATTTGGACGCCGACGCCGGCAGTATTGGCTTGGTGGCGATGTATTCGCCGCGCGCCGTCAGGCGAAATATTTTTGCCGGAGTGCATGGGCGCAAGATTCCGGTCGAGTGTCAATACTGGGTCAATCTGGACACCGATGCCTTCGGCAGGGTCACCGGGATCGAGATACTGCACCCGCCCTCGCCGCTGAGAGGCGAGATGATGGACCGCGCCCGCCGCTAATGTCCGCTGCGCTCGCGTCGAGCTTGCAGGGCCTTTTGCAGCCGCGCATCGTGCCTGTAAATATCGTCGAAGCACAGAATATTGCCTTTCTCCGTCACCTCTGCGGCCGGCTGCCGTTCATGGCGGCGAGTTGGGGGCGGTCACGAGTTCCGCGGGCAGCCGGCGCCAACGCTTCATGGTCAATTCGATTTGGTGCACGCGATCAATCAGCGGCCAGCAGCAGCGCCGTACCAAGCGGCAGCGGCGAGCGAAGCCGAGATATCGGACTGCATCGTGCCTTGGTTGCCTCCACACTGTATTTGCTAAGATTTACATATGTCGCTGCGAAACGTATTGTTCTGGCTGGTGCTGACGGGCGCGCTCTGCGCCTGTTCCCCGCAGCCATCCAGCCCGCCGGCGGCCTCTGCGCCCACGACTGCTGCCGGCGCCGCCACTCCGGCTGCCTTGGGTGCAGCGCCCTCCACGACAGACCTGGGCGCGCGCATCTATAACGGCAACTGCGTACCTTGCCATCAGCAAAACGGCGCCGGCATCCCGGGGGTGTATCCGAGTTTGGCGGGATCGCCCGTGGTCGCCGGAGATCCTGTCGCACTTGCGCGGTGGGTGATCAAGGGACAAAGACCGGCCTCCATGCCTGCCGGCCGATATTCCACCCAAATGGTGCAGTTCGGTTGGTTGAAACCTGCGGACGCGGCGGCGCTGTTCTCTTACCTGCGCTCGAACTTTGGCAATACGGCGCCGCCGGTCGATGCTGCCACGGTGGCCAAGGCCCTCGGGCAATGACGCCTCTCACGGTTATACATGGCATGGTCGATCGTTGCCGCGCCGCGGACTATCCGCCGGCGGTCGGGCGCGTGCGATCCGGGTGGGTGGTGATGGGCGCACGTCAGGTGCTGACGGGCTACTGTCTGCTGCTGCCGGATCCGGTCGTGCCGCATTTGAATGCGCTGCCGCTTGACCTGCGCGCACAATTCCAAGCGGACATGGCCGCCGTGGGCGATGCGTTGCTCGCCGTCACCGCGGCGCTGCGCATCAATTACGCGATCTTCGGCAATGTCGATCCGGCGCTGCACGCTCATATATTTCCGCGCCTCGCCACCGAGCCCGAGGCGACGCGCACGGCACAACCTTGGGCGCTTGACTGGAATGCCGCACCGTTGTACTCGGATGCGGCGCACGGAGAACTGAAGCACCGCTTGGCTGCGCTGCTCCCTGCATGGCAGCCGGGGTAGGCAGTTGGGACGAAACTGTACCTGTGCATGACATAGCCAATTCTACTGGATATTCGTTTCTCCCGAGATCACGTCACTTCCTTGACTCGCGAGCGGCCGACGATGGTTGACAGGGCACCGAGCTAGAGGCGCCTGAATCAGAGAATCATCTCAATCGGAGACGTGGGACTCGGCTGACAGCGTCTCACGGGTGCGATCGACTCGCAATTCTCTGCTGGGTGCAGGAAGCTTCTATTTGAGAAAGATACGGGCTTAATTTATAAGGAGCGACGGTATGGGCAACGATCCTAATTCGAATCATGGCGAGGGAAACCCAGAGGCCGCCGATCGATTCAATTCATCCGAAACAGCCTTTGTCGATTCGCCGCGCGGTAAGCAAAAGATCAAAGAAGGGCCGCGTGTCCTTCCGGATGAGGAAGCCGACTTGGCGAAAGCAGAGCAAATCGGCCGAGATCGCGCTGTGAGTGACGATTCCGAATCCGGGACTCAGTCGAAAGTCTAGATAGGTTGCCATACCGAAAGGATTGACGTGACAAGGCAATTCCCAACTCCGGGCGTTGTTTAGAACGCAGGCGTCATCGTGTGCTTGGGACCGACCGCGTGCGCAGTGCCGCTACTCTATGCTGCGAACGGGATGGGATCACACTTTCAGTCAGGCTGACGGTCTTTCTCCGCGTCCTTCCCATCCACGGGGCCGGATTCCTACACCATTTTAAGCAATCGTCTGCCTACAAGCTTATGGCACTTCGGTCCATCATCCTCCGGCACTGAGTACGCGTCTCGCGCCTGGCGCGAGCCAGTATTTTTAACAACTTTATACCGAGGAAATATCATGGCCAATAACCGCGCAGCGACGCCGCCTGAACAGGATGCTATCGCGATGCTTACCGCAGATCATAAGAAGGTGAAGCAACTATTCTCCAAATTCGACAAATTGAAAGACGCCGGCACAGACGATGAAAAAACCCACTTGGTGGCAAGGATTTGCAATGAACTTAAAATTCACACGACAATAGAAGAGGAAATATTTTACCCGGCGGTCCGCAAGGCCATTGATGATGCGGACCTGATGGACGAGGCCTTCGTCGAGCACGCAGGAGCGAAGGATCTTATCGAGCAACTGGAAGGCGCGGATCCCGCAGATGACCTGTACGACGCCAAAGTCACCGTGCTGGGCGAGCAGATCGACCATCATGTCAGGGAAGAGGAGGGCGATATGTTTCCGAAGGCGAAGAAAACGAAAGTGGATACCGACGCCTTAGGAGCAAAAATGCTAAAGCGTAAGCGGGAACTTATGGATGAGATGGGAATTTCAGACGACCAAGACGACGGTCAGTCTGCGTCGAAGCAATCTCAAAAGTCAGGCACGAAGTAACACCGAACCCCCGGCGTTCACACGGGTGAACGCCGCGGGACGCTGTGAGCGGAATTGGGCGCCAACCAGGCAAAGTCTGTCGCGGAATGCTGGATTTGAATTGCAACATGAGTCACTAACTCCTGTAGCTTCGCATCGTTATTGCTAACGATGGCTTGCGCCGCCAGCATCTGCGTCTTGATGCAGCCCGATCCCATAGTTGATTGCGTAAATTGCTGGGCGACTGTTGCGGCTGCACTCGCTGCAGCAAACAGCCTCAACCCGGACGAAATCAGCTGAGTAGTACTCACGAGTGCAGCGACTCGCCAGCAACGAGGATCCTCGATCAGATTGGCGAGACAATCGCAAATACAGCAAGTTGATTGTCCCACTTTAAATCGTTGCCTGCGATTGAGGGCCTGCCTATCGCCGGTTTCCTCGACTAATGCCCTGTTGATAATAAACAGGGTCGCACGGCTAATAATGTCCGAATTTCTACCAGGACCGGGTGGAGCGACCTTAAGCCCTCGGTGCAGCAAAAATTCAACGAGGGGACCGCGCTTACGACTCGCCTCAAGTGCTCCGTTCCACTGTTGAGCGATGTTCTCGGGTGGGAGGACGATGGCCATGAATATGGTACTACCGCGACTTCGCCCCTTTCTCAATAGAGGAGCCGGCTCGAGGGCTTGTTTTGCGCGAAATGGTGGATCGCGTCACGAAATTAATTCCTGCCGCCTCTCGTTTGAACTTTTGCGGCCTTCGCTCTCGCATACGTGCGGTCACGCGATTTAGCGCAAGATCATTATTGAACCAAGGCCTTACTCCGGATTGGCCATACGTAGCAGTACGTCGGCGTGACAGGGGTCTCCAATGCGACACCAACAGGCAAGATTCTTACCCCCTAAATGCAGCCGTATATCACTGAGCATCGGGGGTATGGCCGAAATGTCCAGGAGGCGCGCGGACGAGTTGCCTGCAAGCCAATGTCGATAGTCTTGCACCGCCTGAGCAGATGAATACCCCGGTTTGACCCGCATCGGATTGCCCCAACGGGTAGATCGATCCACTTTCACGGTGTTCAGAGGCATGCGCCATCCTCCTGTCCGTTCGAGTTGAATTCTGGAGGGCTTGTACCGCATACATTGCTCCGGCGCATCCGGCTCGGATCCCATGGTTTTCGTGACAGCCTTGCCAGCACCTCTCATGACCGATGTAACGTTCATTATTTCACTCCCCGCAAGTGTGGTAAGTCTGCCTAAGCGCGGCAGAAAATATATCTGCAAAACCTCGGACAGGCACAGATGAATCGTTGTCGGCGCGGTTCGCCTTTTGATGTAGGTTGCGGGCTACAAAATGACGGTTTTCTTTTGGAATTAATCGGTTAGGAGAAATCGCCGTGGCCTGTCTTGCGTGTCTATATGCAAAACGTCCTGCATTATTTCGCTCAGCAACGATAGGGAACTGACGCGAGGCTCCTCGCGAACTAGACTCGTCGGTCAATCAAAAATGAGGTATCGCGTTATGGCTTCAGCTCCTCGCCCCATTGCAAGTCTCACCATCTCGTTCGGCTTGGTCGCAATCCCGGTGAAGCTATATTCGGCGATCGTGGCATCCGAACGGATCGCGTTTCATCTCTTGCGAAAGTCGGATGGGTCGCGCGTGAAAGAACAATATGTAGCGGCTAACGATGGCAAGCTCGTGGGACGCTCGGACATGGTGAAAGGCTATGAATTCGCCAAGGGCAAGCACGTCATGTTTACCGCGGAGGAACTGAAGTTACTCGAGGATGCGACCTCGCCAACCTTGGATATAACTCAATTTGTACCCTTAGAGTCGGTCGATCCGCTTTATTTTATGGCGACTTACTATCTGCTACCGGACAAGGGCGGAGCAAAGCCCTACTCACTATTGGCCACGGCATTATCTCAAGAACGGCGCTGCGCGGTGGGCAAGTGGACCTCCCGAGGCAAGGAGCACGTCATTATCATCCGCCCGATCAAAAATGGCTTGGCGCTGCATCAGTTGCATTTCAAGGCCGAAGTACGCGAATTGACGGATCTAGGCTATCACGCGGAGAAAGTCACAGAGTCGCAGGTCAAGCTCGCACGACAGCTGATTGATCACTTATCCGCAAAACAGTTCGATCCAAACGACTTCGAGGACGAACATCGCGCGCGCGTTGAGGCGGAGATCAAGAAGAAGGTTCAGGGCAAGGAAATTGCACTTTCAGAAGTGCCGGCGGAAGCCCCGCGCAGCAACGTGGTCAATCTTATGGATGCGCTCAAGGCGAGTCTCGCGACCAAGGACGGCAAATCCCCGCGGCGGAAGCCCGGCACAAAGTCGAATGGCGGGCTTAAAAAGTCGGCCTGAGTCATCCACGGCGCGCGCGGTTGCAGCGCTGATTATTGCGAACCCGCCGCCTGCGCGAGGTCTAAGTACAAGGGATTATTGGCTGTGAAGACGCGTGTACCGTGTCGCTCGCTCTCTTGCACAATGGCAGCCACCCTCCCTTTTGGGCGTTCCCAAGTCAAGTCGGTCCATCCACATGTCGGTACCGCCATCACGAGCTGCTGCAGATAATGAGCCAAGACATCGCGCGAGAAATCGACCACTGGCAAATCACTGTATAGCTGTGCCAGCGAATCGGCGGCTTTCGCAACGCTGATCGCATTGGCTCTAAGAAGTCTTTGTGATGGTATCCCCATCCCGGGTGGTCGTGAACTCTTTAAGTCGCCTGCCATCGCCCGCCGCCAACACAACCGACCACGCCCCTGCAAAGTTCTAATTCATGAACCCGCCCTATTGTGAAAGGCGACAATATTTGCGAACCTCTGAGCGGAAATCATGGCGTCCGGCGCAATTAACTGTGTAATTTACGAGGTCAATCGTCGCTTCCAGGAAGCATGATATAAATAACGGTGAAGGCCACGGCGATTCCTAGGACGATGGACATTGTCGGATTGTGCTTCGCGAAGCTAACGGCGGTGCTGGTCGCTCCACGAAGCGTATCTTCGCCCTTCTTGAGCCTGTCTCGAAATACTCCCTTCATTTCCCCAATCGATGAACTTATCCGCGAACGCAATTCGCGGATCTCTGGGTTGGCGGATTGTCCTAATTTTGAAAGGAGTTCTTCGGCGTCGGCGACTAAATCACTCATGGCGTTGAAATTGTTCATCAAGAAAAATCCTTCTATCGTTCAGAGCCGACCAACAATGTACCGCCCCAGCGCTCAAGCTACATGCGCCGCCGTACAATTGCGTGATATATAACGAGGACCACAATGGCGCCGATCACCGCCACAATCATGCTGTAGATATTTAAGCCGGTGACACCGCTCGCACCGAAAGTAGTAGAGAGCCAACCGCCGACGAAAGCGCCAACGATACCCAGAATAATATCGAGCAACACGCCCTCGCCGGTTTTGTTGACCAGCTTGCTGGCGATGAATCCAGAGATGAGACCGAGAATGATCCACGCGAGAAATGACATAATTACCCCTTGAGAATGTATTCGCCTATGAACACGCGAAACGGTAACTTTGGGCCACGAAAAGTGCTGTCAGCGGGAGCCGGCACTTTCTGTAAGCCATGATGATGCTGGGACGCGAAAGTGGTAAACGGATCGCTCTCCCTGGTTTGACTCGTATCAAAATTCATCGCTTCAATACCGTTGGCGATTAGCGGCGGGAGTCGGGTTCTAGCGCAGCTTCTGTAGGCAACGGCCAAAGCGCTCGTTTACGCGGTGGGCGTACCAGTTCGTCGACAGATTTCGGCGGAGTTTCGGCCCGCGCAGAACGATGTGAGGTACGGCCGCGCGCGGTGCCGGCGATGCTTGCCCCTTGTCGGCAAGGGCGAAAACGCCTTGATAGAGAGCCGTGTGT
The DNA here is from genome assembly GCA_040004115.1 of Gammaproteobacteria bacterium. GTDB lineage: Bacteria > Pseudomonadota > Gammaproteobacteria > Steroidobacterales > Steroidobacteraceae > Bog-1198. The sequence continues at coordinate 15,801 of JBDUBO010000065.1, forward strand.
TCGAAGCTTGATTTCTTTGACTGCGCGAGCGCATCGTGGATGGCGGCGTCGTCAAGGTGCAGCCGCAATTGTATGGCGCGGGCGGCCAATTCTGTTTCGCCAGGCGTTTTTTCATCCGCGTGCGGCAGGAGCGCCCCGTCAGCCGTCACGCGGGAACCCGAGACCCGGCTGAGCGCTCGTTGGAAGGCGGCGTCGCGGCTTGCAAACTGGCCGGCGTTGAAGTCTGCAAATCGGTATAGGTATTGATCGTAGTGCGGTTCGTAGGCAAGCAAGTGACCGATGCCGAAGTAGAGACTGCCGCGGCGCGAAAACACTTCATCCGGGATGCTGACTTTAACAGGATAGGGATACGGCCTCGCCGCGGCATATTGTTCCGCGAATGCAACGTTGACCTGCATGGGCCCGCGCGTCCGCACCGGATCATGCTCGGCGAACAGGGTGCGACCCATGGGTACGGCGCCGATGAAGTCCTCGAATATATCGCTGAGGTCCTTCTCGGTCTTGGCAGCATCAATGCGTTCGCTGTAGGTGAGGCCTGTGCGTGAGCGTAACTGCAGCGCGCCGTGCACGATGAGCCGCGGAACTCCTGCGTGCGACGCCCGCAAATCGATTTCGTGCCACGCGATTGCCGCAAGCCCGGGGACCACAGGATCGATACGGAAACTCGACTCTTGTTCGATCACGGCCACCGCCGCGCAAATATTATCTCGCGTGAGTTCGATCGACTGCAGAGTAAATGCGGCGTAAATGTCGTCAACCCATCCCGCGCGATCATACACCGAGCGGGGCAGGGCGGCACCGATCATGGCCCGTGCTTGGTTCGGCTTCACCGATGGCGGTGCGGGCGACGGAGCGCTGGCGCAACCCGCAAGCCATGCTAGCAGCGCGACGATGAATGCCGAACGATGCAGCCGTAAGAACGACCTTGCATCGGGAAAGCCGCGCGGAGAATGGAAATGCACAATCAATGCGAACAAAGTGTTCTCCGCAATTACTTCTTTGCATACGATACCAAGCTGCTGCTGCAAACGCCGAACATCGTGTCGGCCGATCTCGCCGGGCACTCTCTCGGGAGCATCGTCGCGCAGATCTTCGCCGAAGTTTGGCCGGAGTCGACTCCGGCGTCTGATCTTGATCTCATCGACCGGCCCTAAGCCTCTGGGACAGAGTTAGCTCGCATCCTTGGCAGAGTTCAAGGACCCGATAGACCCCAATTCGGCGTTCCTGCGCGATTGCGCCCGATACCGACCCTTCGCAACTTGGCGATTCGCCTGCCGCGGTACGAGCACGCCATCGCATCGTCAAACCGGGCTCAACTGCTTGGTCGATCCGCCGCGCAAGCTGCGCTTCATGCTGGCGCCGAGCGGCGGTTGCGATTGATCTGGCAGAACTGATGAGATCACTGGACGTGACTGGAAGCCGCCGGACCGGGAACTTCTATTCATCCCATTCGACCCGCGCCCAATGCTCTTGAAGAGGCGGCGCATGGCAACTTGCCCGGATGCCGACAACTCGACTCCGGTAGTTCTTGCTACACTCGCTCCCAAGCCCGGAGATGTCTGCTACAGGCCAGACCGATGGAGGTTTTGCGTGCTCACAGTGAATCCACGGACTCCGAGTCCCTTGGCGCTAGCGCTGCTGGCATTCATCATCATCTTCGGGTACCGCTCTCCGGATGCCCGCGCGCAGATTGTCCCAGCTATCGTGCCACCGTCATCCGGCGTCAACTGGCCGCTAGATCCGAGTGCGGTTCAGGCGGCCGCAGCGGCAGACGTTGCGCAGTCGGAAAAGGAAGTCGCCTCACTCATCGCTTCCCAGGCGTCGGGCTTTGACCCCGATAGTCCGCGAGATAGGTTGGACCAGGAAGTCAGCGGTGCCGCCCTGGTGTACGAGCGCATCGTGAAGCCGCGCCTCGAGAACAATGCGGCGCTCGGCTGTCACGAGTCTCAACTGGGGCTGATGGCGTGGTTCTCGTACTGGCAAAGTCTTCAGTTTTTTGGCATTGACGACAACCCTGACATTTTCCCAATGCTCGACGGTGTGCATCGGAAGAATCAGCACGACCTGCCGGACCGTGTCTTCGAGACACTCGTCGGCTTGTGCGCGAACGAAGCGTATGAGCAGTGTGTTGCAACGGGAGATTTTCCCGTCATCTTCGAGAAACTCCTGGGACTGCAGCACGTCTGGGAGTATTTGCTTGGCCGCGAGATGAAGCCGGGCTGGGTGGACGCGTTCATTCGATACGGGAAGCTGTGCGGCCAGTGGACACTGAGCGTCAAGACAGAGTTCAAGAACGCCGGACAACAGTCGGCCGACGATCAGACGTGTTGCGGCATTTTCGGAAAGATGCATCGGGACATCCCGCTGCGCTGGGAGCCGAATGGTTCCGGGTTGGGCAATATCTACAACTCGACGATTGTGGGTGAAGCCGATGTCACCGTCGATCAGCTAGATTTCAGCGGCATCTGCAATCCCACTCATACGGCGCCTGTTCAGACTGAGCGAGCGAAGGGGAAGCTTACCGGACTCGTATTCAAGCATTCCATGGATTCTTCCAACAAAGCGCTCGTAACGCCGAGTCATGTCTGGCTCGAGATCCAGTTCGGAGAGGTCGATACGACGTATACCGTACATTGCCGACCCGCACCCGACGCCGGCCCCTTCCCACAAAGGGCGGATGAATGGGAAGTCGCCCCATGGATCCTTTTGGACGGCGACGCCGTCTCGGTGGAAGAGCCAGAGATCCGCGGCGTCTTGATCGCGGACAATCGAGCATTCAAGTCGGACGTTCCGAGCCTATGGAAGTTTTCGTCGCATCCATTCAGGGCCGACCTCGATATTCACCCTCCCCCTCATGTAACTTCGGTCGAGAGCGATGACGTGCGCATGGTGTTGCGCCTCACGCACACGCCGCATTGATGCAGTGTTCGGCGTCAGCAGGGCGTTAACCGGCGGCCCAGGTTTGCCTGCGATTTCAGTTCGAGACTCGTTCCTCGGCGCCGCTTGCATGTCACTCGGGGGGTTAGATCGCGCATTCTAGAGTACTGCTTTCAGTCTGTAACCGCAGGGGCAGTGGCTCGTGCAGCGGGTTGGTGTTAGGCTCCCGAAAGCTGTAGGTCGGCGGTGGGTATTGCGGAGACGTCCCTCTTTTAAAGGCGCTGCCATCATTCCGAGCAGGGAAACTTTGCACACTCGTCCCGTGAAGATCGCGCCATGAGCCACCTGTCGGAGACCCTCGGTGTTCGGAAGACCTTAGGCAAGCCGTTGGCACTTATTGCGTTGGTGCTTTCGTTTCCTGCTTGCGCTTTCGCTCAGCAAATAACTCCGAACAATATGTATTCCTGGACGCTGGAGCACAACTCCATGCTGCAGTCGAACCTCACAAACGACATGATCAATCTGGGGGGGAGGCCCACAAGCGGCTCGGGAGATCCGATCTGTTTGCCACCGTTTGATTTGCAGCGTGGCCCGGCGGGGGTGATTCCTCCCGCCCTGCAAGGTGATCCGCGTTTCCAGGCCTACCTGCATTGTCGCTATGGCAATGTCCCGATCACGCCAGCCATGGCGAACGCCGCCCCCCTGCCCGTGCCTCCCGCAGCGGGCGCTGTGCCTCCTTCCAACCGCGCCGGTCCGCAAGCCGGGGCTTCGGCGGCGCCGGCAACGAAGTCCGGACGTCACTATTCGCTCAAAGCGACGGATTTCGTGCCTGCGCAAGGGGGCCATCCCGGGGTGGATCGGCAGGTGGCGGCCATGCCGCTTTCGCCGGACGAGCGGGTCAGGCTCGTCAAGAACATCGACGGGACCTTTAATCATTTCGCAAAGAAGTACCGAGCCAACAATATTGCGGTGTCGTTCGGCGTTGCCTACGAGATCGCCTCTCTCACATTGAATGGCACGCGAATGAGCAATGCCGACGTGCAGGAATTGATCTTCGAGATGAACGACGCGATGGCACAGAGCCCGCAATTCACACGAATGTCGAATGAAGAAAAGCAAACCAATGCTGATACGTGGATCATGGAGGTCGCCATCCTCAACATGTTGCGGAATTCAGGACAGAAAGGCGATGCACAGGCCGGACAGCAGGCAGTGCAGCTCGCTCAGGTCGTCATGCGGCGCCTGAAATCGATGTGAGGAAAATACAGGCAGGGATAGAGTCATGTGCACTAACTGTCGACCGGCAGCGGTGCTTCCACTTGGCTTGGGTTAAGCGCGGGACATTAATCGGCGCGCGGACTGCGGGGTTGGTGCTGCTCCTGGGTTTGGTTTCCTGCGCCGGGCGACCCGTGATGCTGAATCCAGACGCCGGGGCGAGCCAGGAAGCGGTCGCCCAAGCTGCCATGGAGGAGAGGGCCGAGGCAGAAGCCGCATCAGCTGAGGCGAGGCAGCGTCTGGCAGCGCGCTCTCAGTCGTCCTCAACGGCCGGGCTGTCGGAGGGCGTGCTGGCTGTCGGATTCAGCGCGGACGGTCGCTACATCGTCGCCAGAAATTCCGAAACGGCGACCGTCTGGGAAGTGGCCGCCCACAAACCCGTGGGGACACTACCAACCAACGATATGGCTGGCACTCAATCAGAAGTTCGAATTGCTGCCGATTGCCACCTGTTGCAACGACCACCAGTTCATTTGGCAGAGTCGACTGTTCGCGATTGCAGGACCGGTACGGAAATCGCGCGCGCCTCTCTTATCAGTGACGACACCAGCACGGCCGTATCTGGCCCTCCGCTTGCGTCGCGACGGGCGCTGTCAGGTTTGAGAGGCTCACCTTCAGAAGTGACGATAACCAATCTGGCAACCGGGGTGCAGTCGATCATGAAAACATCGGCGGGCGCCATGCCTCTGGCGCTGAGTGCGAACGGAGATACTCTGCTGACGTACGAGTCAGGCGTACACTCCGCCGGCTGGCGCTCAGCCACCTCGGACGCCATCGGCTTCGTGGGCGGTTTCGCCCAAGCCCTGATTCCCGGCGTTGGCCTACTGGATGCGATGGGGGCCAATGAGGCTTCGAATGCCATCGGGACCACAACGCCTGAAATGATCGTGGACATCGTCGCATGGAACGTTCATACGCGTCACAAAGTACTGTCTGTACGAGTAGCGCCACAGAGCGCAAATGCCGTCTTGAGCTCTGACGGACGAGTGTTAATTGTCGAAAGCGAAGACCGGTCGATTGATACGTACGAATTGCCCAGCGGGCATAAGCGTCGTATTGTCGAGGCTGAACTCCCCACGGGAGGTGTCACGTTTGGACGCGACCAAGTGGTTGCCAGCGTGGACGGCCGCAAGGTTGCCCGGATGAGCGCCGATGGCTCCGTCGACATCTTCAACACAGTCTCCGGGAAAAAACTGGCTTCATTCCCGGCCAAGGACTGGCTGAATGCTGCTGGATCGCATTCTATTGATGTGCACCGGTCGACCATGCTGCCCGCGTTCAGCGCAGACGGCGCACTTATTGCGATCGGGGAATTGGGCCAAGTCGTGCACGTCTGGGACGTTGCCAGCAGCCGCTCCGTCTTTCAAACACGGGCGTCGGCCATCGCATTTAGCCCTGACGGGCAAGCAGTCCTGCTGGCGCGGCCGGATGCATCTGCGCCGATCTGGCACGATCTTGGAACGGGTAACGAGCAGTCGTTTCCAGCTCCGTGAGAGGCGATCTAGAGCGCCTCAGCTGCGCCGCCGACCATGCCGCAATCGTCATTGGCCGGCGGCCCGGGAATGGGCGTCAGCGTATGTAGCGCGCGGATCTTGCCAACGCATTTGTATTTGGGCCATTCCTCGGCAGAAGAGGGACCCGCTAGGAGAAAGCCCAGCGTGAGGCACCCTAGTGTCAAGATCCACTTTCAGGCGTCGCATTCCGACCACGTCGGCCTTGCGCAAATTCCACTGCGTAGCCATCAGGATCCAACGCGGTCATAGAGCGCTCCCACGGTTCATCGTGTGGAGGCTCGTGGAATACAATGCCTCGCGCAAGGAGTTCTTTGTAAAGTCCATTGAGATCATCGGTACTGAATTCGACATGGATTGATCGTTTTTGCAGCGTCGTTGTCGACTCGATACCATCAGCGATCGCCCGAGCACTCGAGAGTAAACCAATGGTGCCACTGCCGTCACCGCCGATCCGGATCATGGCAAAGTTCGGCGCCGCGTTGACCTCCACAGTCAAACCCAATTTCTTCCCATAAAACTCCAAGGAACGTTCAACGTCCAGTACTGTAAGCGTTAGACCTTCGAACCGAAATCCAGGTAGGCTCATTTAAACTCCCTGCAGAAGGGAAGACGATTAAAAGATAACCGCACGGGGCCTTGGCTGATGTACACCCGCTCACGGCACGGTACACTTATGGCTTCGCAATGAGTTCCTTGATTCGCTATAAATGCGTCAACCGAAAACGGCATTGTAGGTGCTCGCATTCCTCGTTCCTCTTCAGAGTTAATCTTCGAATAGCCATCCCATTGGTGAGCAAACCGGCACCAAATGAGGAGTCCGTTAAGAGTCGGGCCAGTGTCCGCAGTGCAGTACCGTGACGATGGGCGGCGGCGG
>JBDUBO010000066.1:0-22035 GCA_040004115.1 Gammaproteobacteria bacterium
CATCCCCAGCATGAATTGGCAAAAAGGCAGCAGAGCAGCGGTGGCGGCATCGTTTCATTCGACGTGAAAGGCGGGCGCGAAGAAGCCTGGAAAGTCGTCGATGCGACGCAGCTGATTTCCATCACGGCAAATCTGGGGGATGCCAAGACCACGATCACGCATCCTGCGAGCACGACACATGGACGGCTGTCTCCTGAAGCACGCAGAGCGGCGGGTCTCGGGGAAGGTTTGCTGCGGATAGCTGCCGGACTGGAAGCGGCAAGCGACATCAAGGCCGATCTCGCGCGCGGGCTCTCGCGGCTTTGACAAGCCGCAGCCGGCGCTAATTCAAGGGCACCGCGCGACAGCCGCTGGGATCGCACAACAAATACGATCCCTGTTCGTATGGCCGAGCGTCAAAACGACGGCGCGCTGATACTCAGGCAGCACATTGATCGAAGTGAACAGCAGCACCGCACCGAATACCACCAACACCGTGATGACCGTGAACATGATTTCTCTCCCCTGGTCGCTTCCTGCGTCCCGTTTTACAGCCGTTACCTAGCTAATTGAATTCAGCGGCGCCACCCAGATGAGCAGGCCTTCGCGACATACGATACGCGCATACGCGCCGGCCGGCAGCGTGCTCTCGCTGCGCACCCGCCAGCGTTCGCCGTGCACCCTCGCCCAGGCTTCGCCGCCGGCGGCCAGCGGCTCGAGCAGTTCGGCCTCCTCATCGAGCAGCGCCGAATCGCCCATGGACGGGCGCGTGTGCTTGGCTCGCAATACCAGCCGCACGATCAAGCCCAGGAACAGCGCAGCGGACAGCGCGATGCCGCCAATGATCCCAAGGTTCACGCCATAGCCCGGTGCCGTCGTATTCATCAGCGTCACCGAGCCCACCACGAACGCGATGACTCCGCCAACGCCAAGGGCTCCGGCGGTGGGAGTCACCGTCTCGGCGGCGAGGAGGCCGATGCCGAGCGCCATCAGCGCAAGTCCCGCATAGTTCACGGGCAGCAACTCGAGTGCATACAGGCCGACCAGGAGACAAATGCCGCCGACGATTCCCGGCAACAGCATCCCCGGATGGGTGGCTTCCAGGAAGAGACCCACGATCCCGGCGAGCAATATGACGTATGCGATCGTGGGGTTGGTGATGATTGCCAGAAATTCGATCATCGCGGAGGTTGCTGCCGGGTGATCGGCTAGCGCAGCCGGGACGGCGCCTCGTAGTTCAGGCGCTAGCGTCACGCAAAGCATTAAGCCGAACGATATCCAAAGCCAACGGGCCATCACTGCACCCTCGCGGTCAATACCTCTCGATCGAAGTAGATAAGGCGCCGGTGGCAAGGATAAACCTCGCGGGCGCAAGCCACCAGGGTACCAGGGCTGGCTGATTGCCGAGACGGCGAAGTAGCACCTCAGCGTTTCGGCGTCAGGAATTGGCAGGCGACTCCGCTTGATTTGCGGAGCCGCTCGTCAAGGGTTGCCATAGGCACTCTTAGCGCCTCTGCCAACGAGATGTACCATGCATCGTAGCTGGTCACGTTATGGCGTAGTTCCCAGATACGTGCTGCAAAGGGCTCAAATGGAAATAGCTCTATGTCGAGCCGCATGAGATCGTCCTGCGCTCCGTTCGCCTCCGCTGTCGTAATAATCTTCGCCCGTTCCAGACGGCGCAGGATGTTAGTCGCTTCTGCACAGGCCGGTTCCGGTGCATGTAACAAACCGCTGGCGAGAACATTCTCAGCCCAAACGCCGTTGGGGCCGACGTCAACGAGCGCGGCCACCAGCCGAAGAATCGACGACGGTGCTCAGCGTCGGTCGGCGTCCCTGCTTTCGACCAGCTGCTTCGAGGAAACGCGAGTTTGAGCAGCGTGCTTTCTCTTGCGCACTTGCTGCAGCCACGCGTCAATCGAAGGACGGGCGGCCAGGCGCTCCAGTTCGCCGCGCAAGAATTCCTGCATCGACTTACCCTGCAACGCCGCTCGGGAAGCCAATTCATCGCGCACTTTCTCAGGAACATCACGAATATTGATCTGAATTGGCATGCTTGCATAATGCCAGCAGTGCAGGCGCTCTCCAAGCGTGCCGCCACCGCCCTACGCCCGCAGAAATAGGTGGTCCAATGCGGCAACGATAGATTCGCGGTTCAATCCGACGTTTACCACAACGTGCTTCAAGTCGGTCGCCGGCAGATTCGTCAACGACGGAATCAACACTACACATTCGGTCGAATCGACAATCACCACCGGCATCAATCGTAATAGGCTCGCGCCACTTCCGCAGGCGAACCATGCTCCGTCACGTATGCGTTGTAAGCGGCCAGATCCTGTTGGATCTCCGCCTTCAGCTGCTCCGCCACACGCTTCGCCACCGTGTACTCAAGCGCTTGCTCCGCCACTTGCGATGTATTGATCCCGAGCTTTTTCGCCCTGGCGTACAGGTCGGAGTTCAATGTGATGCTGACGGTCTGCTTGGTAGCTTTGTTGTCATGCTGCGGAATCTTCACATCCGTCCCCTTGCGATTGGAGGGTGCATCCTACCCGTGTGCATTACCGGTATCCAAAACCTCTGCGCACCCCTGGGGTCTGGGGCAGGCGCCGCTGCGCGGGCAAATGACGCTGGCGGGTGAATCGAGCGCGTCGGCGATCCAGGCAATGTTCTGCACCTGCGACGCGGCGCGAATGGCGGTCGCGGCCTGCTCGGGGATGACGCCGTCGCCGCCGCCGAGTCGGCAGGCCTCGGCGACTGCGGCGACGATTTCCTCGCCGTCGAAGCCTTGCGCATCGAGCGCCGGCAGCAGATCCACTCCCACGGAGAGCACGTGCAATTCATCGAGCGCATCGCGCGTCAGCAGGGAGTGGCAGCAATACAGCCTTGCCCGCTTGCCATCCTGCATCACCGAGATTTGCGACTTCGGCCTTTGCATCGCAGGTGCCGCGGGATTCTGCTGTAGCAGGCGAAATACCGCCCAGCGCGGACAGGGGTCGGACACCAGGCTCATATTGCCCCAGGGCAGCGGAATGCCGTTGCCTCGGTAGACGGCGCGCAGATAGCCGGGCGCGTACGCATCGAAGAAATGCCAATGCCGATAAGGCGACACCGCCGTCATGCGCCGCATGACCAGCGCGGGCGTCACGCCGAGTTTGTGGCAAGCAGAGACGCTATGCGCCTCGCGAATCAAGTAACGGCGAAACGGCACGCGCGGACACAACAGCGCCCCTGCAAAAAAACTGCACTCGAAATCACGCCAGGCGTACAGCACATCCTGTGCGCCCATGCCGCCGGTCCCCGCCGTCTCTGCGTCGGCTGAATGCAGCGCACTGTGCGGAGAGATGGCCCCATCGCCGTTGTGCAGAATCTTGTGACCGATGAAGAACGCCAATTCGTATTTCAGCCGTTCCTCTTGGTTGCGCAGACGTTCATTGATCAGCACCGTGCCGGGCGCTTCGAACTGCGAACGCACCAGCGCACCGCTCGGCTTGCGGGCATCGCCGTCGAACCAACGCACCTTGAGCGAATGCTGCTCGCAAATGGCCATCACGGCAGCCAAGTCCAGGGGCATCTGGCGCTTGCCGCACTCCTCTGCCGCACGCTCGATGTCGGGAAAATTATTGTGACGGGTCTCCTGCCACACCCGAATCAACAATTGTGCGAATTGGCGGCCCGTTGTGCCGGTCTGCGATAGCAGCTCCGGCAGCGCGTTCTGCAGTAGCTCGTGCGAGAACAGAAACGCAGGTTCCAAGGGCATGGCCTCCAGCCCGCCGCGTTCGCGCTGCGCCGGCGAGGCCTCGACCTCGGTATTCTCGTCAAGAAACCAGCGGGCATCCTTGCTGAAAATCCCCGCCAGCATGTCCAGCATATCGGCCGAGGGCATGCGCTTGCCGGTCTCCACCATGCTTAAGTAAGACACCGAGGGGGCTGCCGCCGCGTCGATTTGCACGCAGCGGGCCGATAACTCGTCCAAGGTGAGTCCATTGCGTTTGCGCAGGGACCGCAGCTTGGTCCCCAGAAAATGCCCCTGCCGGATCAATCCCGCCATGCAGCAACCTTGTGAAATTCACACTGTGAAATTTCTAATGTGTAAATACGCGCTTCCGATCATTTAAGCTGGTCCCAATCCGAGAAGCAAGCTCGCGTCTGTCTGACCCCCTAGGAGAATGGAATTGAGCAATAAACCGAACGAACGCTGGCAAGGGATAGAGCGGCCCTACACCCCCGCCGACGTGGCGAAACTGCGTGGTTCGGTGCATATCGAGTACTCCCTGGCGCGATTGGGCGCGGAGAAATTCTGGCGTCAATTGCACAGCGAACCCTTGATTGCGGGCTTGGGCTGCATGACCGGCAATCAGGCCATTCAATGCGCAGAGGCGGGCCTGAAAGCGATTTACTGTTCGGGCTGGCAGGTTGCCGGCGATGCCAATTCCGCCGGCGAGGTGTATCCAGACCAAAGCCTGTATCCCGTCGACTCTGTGCCGAAAATGGTCGAGCGCATCAACAATGCGCTGCTGCGCACCGATCAGATCCATCACATGGACGGCAAGACCGATACCGACTGGCTGATTCCCATCATCGCGGACGCCGAGGCCGGCTTCGGCGGCAATCTCAATGCCTTCGAATTGACCAAGGCACTGATTCGCGCCGGCGCCGCCGCCGTGCACTTCGAAGATCAGCTCTCCTCCGCCAAGAAGTGCGGCCACTTGGGCGGCAAGGTGCTGGTGTCCACCGGCGAGGCCATCAACAAGCTGGTGGCTGCGCGTCTCGCAGCCGACGTCATGGGCGTGCCCACGGTGGTCATTGCGCGCACCGATGCCGACGCAGCCGACCTGCTGCTCACCGATCATGATCCGCGCGATACGCGTTTCCTCACGGGCGAGCGCTCGAGCGAGGGATTCTTCTATGTGAAGGCCGGCATCGAGCAAGCGATCGATCGCGGCCTCTCCTACGCACCGTATTCCGACCTCCTATGGTGCGAGACTTCCAAGCCCGACATGGCGGAAGCGAAGCGCTTTGCCACGGCCATTCACGCCAAGTTCCCCGGCAAATTGCTCGCCTATAACTGCTCGCCCTCGTTCAATTGGGCGGCGAAGCTTGATGCGGCATCGATGAAGCGCTGGCGCGAAGAGCTGGCGGCCCTGGGATACCGCTTCCAATTCATCACGCTCGCCGGATGGCACGCGTTGAATCTGTCCATGTTCGAACTCGCGACTGCATATAGCGCGGACGGCATGCTCGGCTACTCACAGCTGCAACAACGCGAATTCGGCCAGGAAAGCGCGGGCTATCGGGCTACCAAGCATCAGGCCTTCGTCGGTACCGGCTACTTCGATGCGGTGCAAACCGCAATCAGCGCGGGATCGCATTCCACGGGGGCCATGGCCGGCAGCACCGAGGCGGAGCAATTCAACACGCCGGCGAAATCGGCGCCGAAGCGGGTGGTCGGTTGAGCCGGGTGGTCGCTTGAGGCTGGTGGACGCTTGAGCGTGGCCGCCTAGCCGCGCCGCGTTCACCCAAGCGACACAGCCCACGCGTAGCCCATGAGCGCTGCCGCCGCGATCAAGGAAGGGGTCACCGCGAAAGACCATGCCGCGCTGATCGCCGAACACTTCCGACTGTACAACGAGGAGTTCGGGCGCATCACGCGGCGCGCGGCGTTGAACTTCCTCGCCGAGGATTGGCACACCGCGCAGCTCGACGCGGTGGCCCGTATCGAGCTCTATGAATTGCGCGTGGCGCGGGCGGTAGCGGCCATCGCCGATCAGCTGCAGGCCGCGCGCACCGACGTCACGCTCTGGATCGACATCAAGCGCGCCTACGAAATCATCGTGGCGCGCCGTCCCGACAGTGATTTCTACCGGACGTTTTTTAACTCCGTCACGCGCGATTTGTTCGGCACGGTGGGCGTCAACCCGGAGGTGGAATTTTGCGCCACCAGCGTCGGGCGCGCCTCCGGCACGGTACCGATCCGGGTGTACCGGGTAGGCGCCTCGTTGCCGACGGCGGTGCGCGAAATTCTGACCGATTTGCCGTTCGGCGCCGCCATCGAGGACGCGGATGCGGCCGTGCATCGCATCAGCGCTGAAATCGGCCGCTTTTTCGAATCCGGACGCAACCGCGGACATCCCGAATGCATCGAACTGATCGAGCCGTTGTTCTATCGGGACACGCATGCCTTTGTGGTCGGCCGCCTGATCGGCGACGGTTCGATCACGCCCCTGGTTCTGGCCTTCACCAATTCTCCCAAGGGCGTGCAGGTCGATGCCGTGATGCTGTCGCGCGCCGACGTGGGCTCCGTGTTCGGCTATGCGCGCTCCTATTTCCACGTCGATCTGCCGGTGGTGAGCGCGGCCATCACCCTGCTGCGCTCCTTCATGCCGCGCAAGTCCATCGATGAGCTGTACACGGTACTGGGCCGCGCCAAGCAGGGAAAGACCGAGCGCTACTTTGCGTTGCAGCGCCATTTGGACAAATCCATCGACAGTTTCGTGCACGCGCCCGGCGAGCGCGGCCTGGTGATGATCGTATTTACCCTGCCCTCGCATGATCTCGTGTTCAAGGTGATCCGCGACCGCTTCGGCGCGCCCAAGACCAGCACGCGCGAGGACGTGATCGAGCGCTATCAATTCGTGTTCCGACACGACCGCGCCGGCCGCTTGGTCGACGCCCAGGAATTCAAACGCCTGCGGCTGCCGCGAGCGCGCTTCATGCCCGCGCTGGCCGATGAACTGCTCAACGAGGCGAGCGAGAGCTGCCGCATCGAGGGCGAGGATTTGATTGTCGAGCACTGCTACATCGAACGCCGCCTGCGGCCGCTCAATTTATATTTGCGCGAGGCCGAGCCCGCCGCCGCCGAATCCTCGATCATCGATTATGGCAACTCGTTGCGTGACCTGGCCGCCAGCAATGTGTTTCCCGGCGACCTGCTGCTGAAGAATTTCGGCGTGACCAGTCACGGCCGGGTTATTTTCTACGACTATGACGAAATCTGCCTGCTGTCGGACTGCGTGTTTCGCGATTTGCCGCAGGCAACCTGCGAAGAGGAGGAAACCAGCGGCGAGCCTTGGTTTCACTACGGACCGCGCGATGTCTTCCCGGAACAGTGGCTGCCCTTCCTTTGCATACCGCCTGCCTTGATTGCCGTATTCAAACAGCACCATGAGGATTTGCTGACGGCTGCCTGGTGGCGAGCCATGGCAACCCGCCTATCCGCGGCCCCGCCGGCCGCTACGCCGCAATCGCTGGCGGAACCTGCGGCCTAATCATTGCGCCTCATTGCGCGCCCAGCAAGGGCTGCGCCGGCGGTGGATTACCCATGGAATCGAACAACGCGGCGGTATCGGCGAGCCGCGCGGCGCGCGCGCGTAGGTACTGTACCCTCGCGTTCTGGTACTGCTGCGCGGCGGTCAAGGTCGCGTAGAACGAGGTCGCACCGAGCCGGTAGCGTGACTCAGTATTGCTCTGCAGGGACTCGGTCGCAGTGACGGCGCGGCGCGTCTGGTTGAGCGTATTCGCATCCTCCTCGAGTGAGACCAGAGTGTCGGCGACATTTTGAAACGCGGCCAGCACGGTTTGTTGGTACTGCGCGACGGCGGCATCGTGGGCTGCCTCGTACTGGTGCTTGCGGGCGACCAATGCGCCACCGTGAAACAGCGGCTGCGTCAGCGACGCGCCGACGCTCCAAATCGCTCCGGCCGGCGAGCTGAATGTCGACCAGTCAAAACCGCCGCGCCCGTAGGCCGCCGACAGGGTCAACGACGGAAACATCGACGCCGCGGCGGCTCCGGCCTCGTCCGCCGTCGCCCGGACATTGGCTTCGGCCGCCAGAATGTCCGGCCGCTGATGCAGCAGGTCGGACGCCACCGACACCGGCACGGTGTCCGGCAGCTGCAGCGCGTCCAAGGCAAGCGGCTCGGGCGCTTGGTCCGGCGTACGTCCCAACAACACGGCTTCAGCGTGACGAAGCGCCAGCAGTTTCGCGCGCAAGCCAGGCAGCGTCGCGGCAGCATTGGCCGCATCCTCCTCTGCGCCGAGCGCATCGTCTTGCGATACGCTGCCAAGCGCGTGGCGCGCGGCGGTTTGCTGGGCGCGCTGCTCGCCGAGCACCACCAATTGTTCCGTCGCGGCGACCTCGAGCTTGAGCGCGGCGGCGTTGATGGTCACCACAACGATATTGGCGGCGAGCGCGCGGCGTCTCGCCTCGAGCTCAAAGGCCTGTTGTTTTACTTGCAGCGCGAGCGCGCGGTTCGCCAGCACCGCCGCACCGAAGAAATCGAAGGTGTACGAGGTTTTGACCTCTGCGGCGAAAACGTTATATAGAAATGACTCCTCATGCGGCAAAATCGGTACGCCGAGCGCGCGCTGGCGCGACGGGTCGAATCCCACATCGACACCCGGCACCATTGAATTGCCGATTTGCGAGCGCAGAGCTTCGCGCGCGGCCTTGAGCGTGTGCTGTGCCGCGGCCAGCGTCGGACTGTGTTCCAGCCCTTCCTCGACCAACGCGTTGAGCTCAGGCGAGCGATACGCCCTCCACCACTGCGGCACGAGCTGTCCGCTCAATTCCACACGCTGTGTAATTCCATCCGCGGCAGGCAACCGCTCCGCCGTGGCGCCGATGGAATAACTCGCCGTCGGCGGCATCTTCGGCGGTTCGCGCGCCGGTCCAAATGCGCCGCATGCGGCGACGCTAAAACACAGCACGGCAATTCCGAGACCGGAATATTTCATGACGTCAGCTCCCCCGGCACTTCATCCCGGCGCACGCGGAACCATGCTGCATACAGCGCCGGCAAATAGAACACGGTCAGCACGGTCGCCACCGTAATGCCACCCATCAATGCCGTCGCCATCGGACCGAAGAAATTACTCCGCAGCAGCGGTATCAACGCGAGCACAGCGGCCGTTGCGGTAAGGGTGATCGGGCGGAAGCGGCGTACCGTTGCACCAATGATGGCGTCAAATCGGCTGTGACCCAAGCGGATGTCCTGCTCGATCTGGTCCACGAGGATCACCGAGTTGCGCATGATGATGCCGAGCATCGCAATGGTGCCGAGCATGGCGACGAAGCCGAACGGCATGTGGAACAGCAGCAGCGCCGCCACTACCCCGATCAGGCCGAGCGGCGCGGTGAGCACCACCATCAACACGCGGCTGAAACTCTGCAATTGCACCATCAGGAACACCAGTACGGCAATCGCCAGCAGCGGCATTTGCGCGTTGATCGATGTCTGCGCCTTGGCGTTCTCTTCGACCGCGCCGCCTATCTCGATACGGTACCCCAACGGCAGCTGCTGGTGCAGTGCCGCCAGCGCCTTGTCGATCCGGCTGGTCACGTCAATGCCCTGCGCACCGTGCCGTACGTCGGCCTGAACGGTGATCGTCGGCTGCCGATCGCGCTCCCAAACCACCCCGTACTCCAGGCCGTAGGTGAAGCGGCCGAGCGCCGCCAGCGGCACGGCCGTCCCGCCGGGCGTCGGCATCGCCAGGCGTTCGATCTGCGACGGGTCGACACGATCGCTTTGCGGCGCGCGCAAATCCACGCCGATGAGCTTGTCGCGTTCGCGAAACTGCGTGATGGTATATCCGCTCAGCGTCATCTGCAGATAGTTCTCGATGTCCTGCGAAGAGATGTTGAGCTGGCGCGCCTTCGTCTGATCGACCTCGAAACGCACGGAACGCTCCGCCGGCTCATCCCAGTCGAACTGCACGTTGCTCGTATCCGGATCGCTGCGCACCAACTCCGCGACCTTTTCCGACAGCTGCTGAACGGCGCCGATTTCAGGTCCGCTGACGCGGAATTGCACCGGGAAACCCACCGGCGGACCGTTCTCGAGCCGGCTGATTCGGGTCCTGAGCGAGGCGTAATCGGTGCGCAGCGCTTCACCCAAAGAGCCGGCGAGGCGCTCGCGATCCTTGACGCTCTTCGCCGTCACCACGAACTGCGCGAAGTTCGGGGTGGACAACTGCTGATCGAGCGGCAAATAAAATCGCGGCGCGCCCGCTCCGACGAAATCGATGAAGTGATCGATCTCCGGACGATTCTTCAGCGTGTCCTCGAAACGCTGCACTTCGCGCAAGGTGGCGCTGAACGATGCCCCTTCCGGCAGGCGCAAGTCCACCAGCAGTTCGGTCCGATCCGAGCTCGGAAAGAATTGCTGCGGTATCAGCTTGAAACCCGCAAGGCCCACCAGGAACAGCCCGACGGTGACGGCGAGCACCAAGGCGCGCCGGTCGACGCACCAGCTGATCCAGCCGCGCAGGCGCCGGTAGAATTTCGTATCGTAGACATCGTGGTGCGTGCTGCGCGCCGCATCCGCCTCGCGCTCGGCGTCCTTGTGGAAACCGAATGCGCGGCGGGTGGGATGTTCGGACAATATCCGGTATCCCAGCAGGGGAATCACGACGACGGCGGCCAGCCAGGACAACAGCAGCGCGATCGCCGAGACTTCGAATATCGATCGGGTGTATTCGCCGGTGCCGGATTTCGCGAGCGCGATCGGCAGGAATCCGGAGACCGTGACCAAGGTGCCGGTGAGCATGGGAAATGCGGTGCTGGTGTAGGCGAAAGCCGCTGCATGCAGCCGGTCGAATCCCTGTTCGAGCTTCACCGCCATGGTCTCCACCGCGATGATGGCATCGTCGACCAGCAGGCCAAGCGCAAGAATCAGGGTGCCCAGCGACACCTTGTGCAGGCCGATATGAAACAGATACATGCACAACGCCGTGGCCGCGAGGACCAGCGGGATGGAAATCACCACCACCATTCCGGTGCGAAAGCCAAGGCTGATGAGACTGACCACCAGCACGATGCCGATGGCTTCGGCGACCGCTTCGATGAAGTCGTCTATGGAGTGACCGACCGCCTGCGGCATGCTGGCGACTTGAGTAAGCTTCAGCCCTGCGGGAAGTTCGGCGCGCAGCCGCGCGGTCAGCGCATCGAGTTTCTTGCCCAGAGCGATCACATCGCCCGTCGGCGCCATGGTCACGCCGATCCCGAGCACGTCTCCCCCCTCGAAGCGCATGGTCTCAGACTGAGGATCGGTGTAGCCGCGGTGAATGGTGGCGATGTCGCCCAGGCGAATGGTGCGCCCGTTCACCCGGATCAAAGTATCGCCGAGCTTGTCGATGTCGAGAATTTGACCCGTCGGCCGAACGTAGAGCCGGTCATCGGCGGTATCGAAAATACCCGCGCCGGCCACGGAGTTTTGCGTATTCACGGCATCGGCGATTTGCTGCGGCGTCAGGCCGAGCTTCGCGAGCTGTGCATTGGCGATCTCTACGTATACACGCTGTTCTTGATCGCCGATGAAGTCGACTTTGTTGACGTCCGGGACGCGCAGCATTTCGGTTCGCAGTCGTTCGGCGTAGTCATGCAGCTGCGCAGGCGAGAAACCGTCGCCGCGTAACGCATAGATGTTCGTGTACACATCGCCGAACTCGTCGTTGAAATACGGACCCTGAATGCCGGCGGGCAGCGTATACACCATGTCGCCGACTTTCTTGCGCACCTGATACCAAGTGTCCGGCACCTGCGAGGGCGGCGCCGAATCCTTGATGGTGAAGAACAGCGTCGATTCACCCGGCCGCGAATAGCTGCGCAGGAAGTCGGCATCCGGCGCCTCTTGAAGCTTGCGTGCAATCCGGTCGGTCACCTGCTCCTGCACCTGGCGGGCGGTGGCGCCCGGCCATTTGGTGCGGATCACCATGACCTTGAACGTGAACGGCGGATCCTCGGACTGCGCCAGCTTGCCGTACGACAGCACGCCGAACAGCGTCACCAGCACCAGCACGAAAATCACCAGCGGCTGGTGCTCCAGTGTCCAGCTCGACAGATTGAATCGACGGCTAGCGGCGTCCATTGAGGTTTTCACCTTCTCCGTGTTCGCCCTCTCCCGCAAACAATGGCTTCACCGGTTTCACGCGCTCGCCGGCGAACACCGTGTGCACTCCGGCCAACACGACGTTGTCGCCGTCGTGCAGGCCGGCCGCGACGATGGCCGTACGCTCGCCGTAGCTGCGCACCGTGACCGGGCGCAACTCCAGAGTTGAATCGCTGCCGCGTATCACCCAGACCGCGGGCGTGCTGCCGCGGTGAAAGATGGCCGTCGCCGGAACCTTGAACGCCGGCGTCTCAGCCGTGCCGCCCGCAACGGCAATGGGCGACAACAACGCGTCGCCGGTCATGCCCAAACGCACAGTGGCTTCCGGCCGCAGCAGCGTCAGCTTGACGCGATAGGTGCGGCTTTGCGGATCAGCGGCGGGCGCCACCTCGCGCACGCGGGCCTCGAAGCGGCGGGACGGCAATGCCGCAAACGTGACGCCGGCGGCCTGGCCAACGAAGATTTTCGCAAGGTCGCTTGCGGCAGCGTCGAGGACGACGTCGGTGTCGCCCGACCAGGCAAGGCCATAGACCGATTGTCCGGCGGACACTACCTGGCCGGTATCCGCATTTTCGCTGGTGATCAGGCCGTCATGATCGGCGACCAGCGTATGGTATCGGAGCGTGTTGCGCGCCACTGCCAACTGCGCCGCCGACTCCTCGCGCCCTGCCGAGGCCGCTGCGTAGGCGTCCTGCGTTTGCTCCAGTTGAGTGGCGGCGATGAGATTCTGCGCCGCTTGTGCCTGGTCTCTATCGAGCTGCTGCCGCGCAAACGCCAAGCGATGTTCGGCGGCCTCGAGTGAAGCTTGAGCGCCCGCGACCTGCTTCTCGGCGTCGGCCGCATCGAGAAGCGCCAATTCCTGCCCCTTGTGCACCGAATCTCCGAGCAGCGCGCGGCGCTCGATCAGCTTGCCGGCAACGCGAAACGACACGACGTTCGAATAACGCGCCACCGCCTCCACGGGGTAGCGAATAGTCTCGCCTGCACTCAAGCCGGAATCGGAGACCAAAGGTAATGCCACGACGATGGCCGGCATCGCCGCGGCGGGCGGTTTGCTATGGCAGGCAGTCATGCCCAGTACCGCGATAAGAGCCAAGGAACCGGCGCGCCAGCCGTGGCCGTGGCCGTGGGCGTGGGCGTGGGCGTGGCAGGAATAATCATCTGTATATAAAGTGGACATGTGTCAATTCCCAGCTAAAAAAATGCTCATTTCGGTGGTAGTTTGTTCCGGCTCACCGGGTTTTGGGTCACCGCGTTGTTCTGGGCCGTCGTGCGGTTCTGGGCGGTCGTGCCGTTCTGCGCCACCGTTCGTATTAAGCCCAAGGCGTAATCGCTGAAAACGGGGATGGTGACGCCATACCTTCCCAATTCAGCTCCCTTCGCCATGGCTAGTTGGATCATCCCGTGGGTGAAGGCCCAGAGTGTGGTTGCGAGCAAAATGGGCTCGCCGATGTCGCGGCGGATGCTGCCGTCGCGGATCCCGACCTCGATGGCTTGGACCACTACACCGATCGTCTCATCACCGGCAGTGCGGCAGCCGCCCTCGTGGGAGCCCGGGTCAGTGGCTACCGAATGCGCTTGGAAGCGCGTACAAAAGTCAAAATAATGTGGCAATTCATAAGCATAGGCCATATAGGCTCGGCCAATTGCCTCGACCTTATCCAATCCCAGCGGGTGTCCGGCGGCAGCCGCAATGAAGCGATCGCGCACCAATTGCATGGCACGCTCACCGATGGCAAACAGCAGTTCTTCTTTGTCGCGGAAATACACGTACACCAAGGCCCGCGACAGCCGGGCGCTGCGCGCCACTTGGTCAACCGTCAGCGCATCCCAGCCTTTTTCGATATACAAAGCTTCCGCCGCGTCGAGGATCTCCGCTCTGCGGCGTTCCTTCTCCTCTCCACGGCGTTCGGCGATATAGGACATGGAATGAACGATAGACAATAATTGACACAGTGTCAATGAGGCACGGGCCGCCCCTAAAACCGCTTGTAGTACCCCACGGACAGACCGCCCGGCAGGATTTGAACCGAAATCGGCGTGGCTCGCGTCGTGCTCCAATATCCCACCGCGGAGCCGAGTACCCACCCGGCGATGACATCCGACTGCCAATGTTCACGGCTTTTCATGCGCGCGAACGCATCGTACGCGGGGAGTATTTCGAGCGACCAAATCCACGGATTTTGCCTTGCATAATTGACGATGATGGGCGTGACGAAGCTGGCTTGTAGAGTCACCTCGGCGCTCGGGAAGCTGTCGTAGCCGCTCCCCTTGAACCAGAGGTTGGGATTGTTGCCCTGGTCCGGCCGGGCGCGGTGGAATCCAAACTTGAGCAACTGCGCGCCCGCGCCTGAAATCACCGAGGCGTCGACCGTCTGCCAGAATGTGTGGCCCAGCTTGTCATCATTGCCGAACCAGACGCTTCCGGCGATTTCGGCGGCGATCACGCCATACTCGAGCCCCATCTGATATTTGCGCCCCCAAATGCCACTCTGATCGAGCGGCAGTTCATGATCGATGCCGAATAAACCGCCGCCGGCACGGGCTTGACCTGCAATCAGCGTCAACATCAACAACGCGGATGTCGAGCGCCTCGCGGTCTTGTTGCGCGACGCGCGCTCACCGGAACAGAAGTATTTGAGAATCGCCATGCTGCACACCTTTGAACTTTGCGAAGCAAAGTACACGGGGTTGTTGCCGCGGCGCAAGTGCCGGCGGCTGACCGCACAGCGGGAGCGGGACGTTCGCTACCGGCTGCTACACTGAGCCGGCGTGCAGTCTCACTCCCCTCTCGAAGTGCTTCGCGTATTTCTCAAGCTGGGCCTGAGCTCATTCGGCGGACCCGTCGCTCACATCGGTTATTTCCGCGAGGAATTCGTCGTGCGCCGCCGCTGGCTGGACGATGACGCGTTTTCCGATCTGGTAGCGCTATGCCAATTTTTGCCGGGACCGGCGAGTAGCCAGGTCGGATTTACCATCGGGCTGATGCGCGCGGGCTATTGGGGCGCCATGGCAGCCTGGCTCGGCTTCACGCTGCCCTCGGCGCTCGCCATGCTGATGTTCGCGTACGGCGCGTTCGCACTGGGTGGGTCCTTGGGCGTGGGCCTGCTGCATGGCTTGCAGCTCGTGGCGGTCGCCATCGTGGCTCAGGCCGTCCTGGGGATGGCTCGCACTCTGTGCCCCGATCGACAGCGCGCTTCCATTGCCGGCGTCGCAACGCTCATGGTCCTGTTGACGCCGCCGCCGGCGAGTCAGATCGCGGCAATTCTGTTCGGCGGCGCGGCCGGGCTGTGGCTCTGCAAAGGCTCCACGGCCTCAATAACAGCCGCCGTGAGGGTGCCCGTCTCGAGCCGCGCCGGCATCGTCTCGCTCGCGCTGTTTGCACTGTTGCTGCTGGGTTTGCCGCTGCTGCGCGCCTGCGCCGCGTCGCCGGCCATCGCACTATTCGAGGCGTTTTTCCGTTCCGGCGCCTTGGTGTTCGGCGGTGGTCACGTGGTGTTGCCGCTGCTGCGAGATGCCTTTGTGACCCCGGGCTGGGTCAGCGACGACAGTTTTCTAGCAGGCTATGGCGCCGCGCAGGCACTTCCCGGACCGCTGTTCAGCTTCGCCGCCTATCTCGGTGCCATTGCCCAAGGATCGCTGCACGGCGCCGCCGGAGCGGCTCTGGGGCTGGCCGGCATTTTTCTGCCGGGCCTGCTCATTCTCCTCGGCACCCTGCCATTTTGGGAGGCTTTGCGCGCTCGCGCCCGCGCCCAAGCCGCCATGCGCGGCGTCAACGCCTCGGTCGTCGGCATACTCGGCGCTGCGCTCTACAATCCGGTGTGGAGCAGCAGCGTCGCAACGACGGCTGATTTTAGTGCCGTACTCATCGGCTTTATCCTGTTGGTCATGTGGCGGGCACCGCCGCTGCTGGTGGTCATCGCGGGTGCCCTCACCGGCCTTGCATTAGCAAGGGGTTAGCCCGGCCACACCCAGTCCCTGATTTCCGGCATGTCTTGTCCGTGCTTGTCGATGTAGTGCTTGTGCTCGATCAATTTGTCGCGCAATCGCTGCTGCAGATAAATACCCGGGCTGCCCGTTTGCGGCAAACGCGTAATCGCGTCCATTACCAAGTGAAAGCGATCCAAATCGTTCAATACCGTCATGTCGAACGCGGTCGTGATCGTGCCCTCCTCCTTGTATCCCCGCACATGCAGATTCTCGTGATTGTGGCGGCGGTAAGTGAGGCGATGAATCAACCAGGGATAGCCATGGAAGGCGAAGATAACCGGCTTGTCCCGGGTGAACAGCGAATCGAAATCGGCATCGCTGAGACCGTGCGGATGCTCCGAAGTCGGTTGCAGCTTCATCAGATCGACGACATTGACCAAGCGGATTTTAAGCTCTGGCAACTCGCGGCGCAGGATGGACACCGCCGCCAGGGTTTCGAGCGTAGGCACATCGCCGGCGCATGCCATCACCAGATCCGGCTCGGCGCGCTGATCGTTGCTCGCCCATTGCCAGATCCCAATGCCCTCGCTGCAATGCTTAACAGCCGCCTCCATAGACAGCCACTGCGGTGCCGGGTGCTTGCCGGCCACCACCACATTGACGTAGTGCCGGCTGCGCAAGCAGTGATCCACCACCGACAGCAGGCAATTCGCGTCCGGCGGCAGATACACGCGCACGATTTCGGCCTTCTTGTTGATCACATGATCCAGAAACCCGGGATCTTGATGGGTGAAGCCATTGTGATCCTGACGCCATACGTGAGAACTCAACAGATAATTGAGCGAGGCAATCTTGCGGCGCCACGGCAGTTCCGATGTCACCTTCAGCCATTTGGCATGCTGATTGAACATGGAATCGACGATGTGAATGAACGCTTCGTAGCAATTGAACAGGCCATGCCGGCCGGTGAGCAGGTAGCCCTCGAGCCAGCCCTCGCACTGGTGTTCGCTCAACATCTCCATGACCTGGCCGCTTCGCGCGAGGAATTCGTCATTCTCCGCCGTGGACGCGAGCCACTGGCGGTTGGTCACTTCGAACACCGCCTCGAGTCCGTTGGACAAGGTCTCGTCCGGTCCAAAGATGCGAAAATTTCGCGGCACCGCGTTGAACTTCAGCACGTCGCGCAGGAATTTTCCCAGGACGTGGGTATCGCCGATGCCGCCGATTCCGGGCCGGGGCACCGGCACTGCATACTCGGTAAAATCCGGCATGCGCAAATCGCGCAGCAGCATGCCGCCGTTGGCGTTGGGATTCGCGCCCATGCGCCGCGCACCGCTCGGCGCCAGGGCTTTGAGTTCAGGCTGCAAGCGGCCCGCCGCGTCGAACAATTCCTCAGGGCGATAACTTCGCAGCCAACTCTCCAGCTGCGTCAGGTGTGCGGGATTCTTCGAAGGATCCGACAGCGGCACCTGATGCGATCGGAAAGTGCCTTCGTTCGGTTTGCCATCGACCATCTTGGGTCCGGTCCAGCCCTTGGGCGAGGCCAGCACGATCATGGGCCAGCGCGGGCGCTCTGTCTTGCCGTGAACGCGGGCATCCGCCTGAAACTGTTTTATTTGCTCGATCGCTCCGTCCAACGCCGCGGCCATGCGCTCATGCATGGGCATGGGCTCGTGGCCTTCCACGAAAATCGGCGACCAACCGTAGCCGTTCAGCAATTGCTGCAATTCCTCGCGGGGAATGCGCGCCAGTATGGTCGGATTGGAAATCTTGTAGCCGTTCAAATGCAAAATGGGGAGTACGGCGCCGTCGCTTGCCGGATTGAGAAACTTATTCGAATGCCACGAGGTCGCGAGCGGACCCGTCTCGGCCTCGCCGTCTCCCACGACGCAGGCCACAATGAGTTCGGGATTGTCGAACACCGCGCCGAATGCATGACTCAGGGAATAGCCGAGCTCACCGCCCTCATGAATCGATCCCGGGCATTCCGCCGACGCATGGCTGGGAATTCCGCCGGGAAAGGAGAATTGAGTAAAAAGCCGTTTCAGGCCGGCCTCATCCTCACTGATGTTCGAATAGACCTCGCTGTATGTACCTTCAAGATAGGTGCTGCCCACCACCGCCGGACCACCGTGCCCGGGTCCTGACATATAGATCATGTCCAGATCGTATTTCTTGATTACCCGGTTTAAATGCGTGTAAATGAAATTCTGCCCGGGCGTCGTGCCCCAGTGCCCGAGCAGCATGTGCTTGACGTGCGCGAGCGTCAGCGGCTCTTTCAGCAGCGGATTGTCGCAAAGATAGATCTGACCCACCGAGAGGTAATTCGCCGCGCGCCAGTAGGCGTTTATTTTTCGCGCCAGCTCCGCATCCAGCGTCGGGGCTGTGGTCGTGGTCTCAAGTTGCATATACCCCCTAAGTCGGCTCGAAACCCAACAACCGGATGCTCAAAGCCGCAATGACGGCCTCCTCGTCGGTGTGTATCACGCGCACCGCGACCGGTGCCGCTGCTGCTGAAATGAGGCGCGCATGGCGGCCGTTGGCCTCAGGGTCGAGCCTGATGCCGAGAAAATCCAATCCTTCACAAATGCGCTCGCGCACCACCGCCGCATGCTCGCCGATGCCGCCGGCAAATACCAAGGTGTCCACGCCGCCGAGCGCCGCGGCAAAGGAACCGATCCATTTTTTGGCCTGGTAGCAGAACAGCGCAAGCGCCTGCGCGGCGCGCTGATCGCTGCTCTCGCGCGCCAGCAAATTCCGCACATCGCCGCTGACGTCGGAGATCCCGAGCAAGCCCGACTCATGATTGACCATGGTCTGAAATTGCGCCGCGGTCATGCCTTCCGTCAGCGCCAGATAACTCATGAGACCAGGGTCCAGGTCGCCCGATCGGGTGCCCATGACCAATCCTGACGCCGGCGTGAATCCCATGCTGGTGTCGATGCTCAGTCCGTCCCGTACCGCCGCGAGACTGGCGCCATTGCCCAGATGCGCCAGGATGACGCGGCCGCGGACCGCGGCGGGATCGCCGAGCCGCACCAATTCCTGCATCAGGTAGGTATAGGAGAGTCCGTGAAAACCATAGCGCCGCAGACCCTTGGTCCCGTAGCGGCGAGGAATCGGCAACTGCATGGCAACCAGCGGCATGCTTCGATGAAACGCCGTGTCGAAGCAAGCCACTTGAGGCAATTGACCGTAGCGCAACCCCAACGCCTCGATGAATTCGATTTCGCGCGGCAGATGTTCGGGATCGAAAGGGATGAGAGTCTTGAGCTGATCCAAGAGCTGCGGTGTAACGAGTTCCGGATCGGAGTGCAGCATGCCTTGCACCACGCGGTGCCCCACGCCATCGATGCTCTGGAACTGCGGCTGCGATTCCAGCCAATCCATCAAGTACTCGATTGCCGACCCCTTGATATCGGCCTTGATTTGGGTAGAGGTGCTGCCGTCGCCGTACTCGACGTTCAAGGCCGCATCGTCGCTGCCGATGCGCTCGAGATTGCCCTGCAGCAGCCGGGTCGGCGGCAGGCTCACCTCGAACAGGGCGAAACGAATGCTCGAGGAGCCACCATTGATTGTAAGTACGTTGGGCATCGTCGTTCTTACCAGTGCAGAGTTCAGACGCCACATCGTCGGCAGCGTAGGACAAACACGGACAAGCTCACATGTGCGACGCGCCCGTGTCGGCATACAATAGACTATCCGCCGGTGCGCGACGCTCAAATTAATCAAGGAAATAAAAATGTCACATTTTCACGCTGTCGCTTGGATCGATCATCAGAAGGCAACCACCTGGCAATTCAGTCCGACCGAGCAGACGAGCGCCGTCATTCACGCCGCAGACCAGCATCAGCGCGTTCACAGCCGCAAAAGCGCGCACGGCGGTCACAAATCGCCGGCCGATCCGCATTTCTTCGACGAGGTGGCACACGCACTCGAGGGTGCCCACGAAGTTCTCATCATCGGCCCCGCACAGACCAAGCAGGAATTCGCCACTTACTTGCGCGACAAACATCCGCAATTAGGTAATGCCATCGTCGCCGTAGAGAGTGCCGATCACCCCACCGACCCTGAAGTGCTGGCCTATGCGCGAAAGCATTTCAAAGCCATGGACCGGATGTTCACCCCGGGGGCATGACACAACTAAATCGCGCACATTCCCTGGCGCTGTTATCGACCGCGATATTTTTGACGACTATGGCGGCTGCTGCGTTGGCCGGCGAACCCGCGAAGGCAGATCCACCGGCGCCGAGACCGCCGATGCCACGTTGTACCGGGGCCGGCGGCTTTGGCCGGGCGCGGAAGTTTGGATCAACGACGAGATCGATCAGGGTGCAGGTCTAGACGACACGTTGGGCGTCGCGGGCTTTCCCAGCGGCGAAGCCTACAAGGTCGGCAAGAACCAGCCTTACCTGCACCTGCCGCGACTATTCGTGCGCCAAACCCTGGACATCGGTGGCGCGCCCGAGAGTATCGAGGCTGCCGCCAACCAACTGGGCGGTACGCAAAGTGCAAATCGCGTAGTGATCACTGTCGGAAAATTCAGCGTCGGCGACATTTTCGACACGAATAGTTTTTCCCATGATCCGCGCAATGATTTCTTGATTTGGACGGCCATCGACGCCGGCACTTTCGATTACGCGGCGGTCGCCTGGGGTTACACAGTGGGCGCGGCGATGGAGTGGTACCGGAACTCCTGGACGCTGCGCGGCGGGCTGTTCGATCTGTCGGACGTCGCGCATCTCGCCTTCGACTATCAATGGATCAACCACCCCGCCTACAACCGCGACCGTGGACCGGCATCGGTGCTCGCCGTGCGCTTGCACGCGCAGTTCTAAACAGCATGGGCTGCGAAGATCACGGCCACTGCTGCGGTACCTGCCGCAACTTGGCGGGGTCATATCCCAATTTCTCGACCATCGCGACCAGTCGCTGGTACTCGACTGCCGTCAGTGTGGGAGTTCGCGCCATGATCCACACATAGTCCCGGGCCGAGCGGGCAATGATGGTTTCGGTGTACTCATCATTGAGATAGGCGATCAGATACTCCGCCTTGATCGGCCATATGAATTGCATGCCCCAAACGGCGTTCGAAGAATCACGCACCCAGCCATGCGGCTTCATGGTTTTAAGCGGCCCCTGCAATGATCCTTTGCGAAAGGTGAATGTCGTGGCAATACTTCCGTCCGACTCGAGCCGGTACGATTCAATCGCGTTGTAGGCGTGTTTTTCCAGAAATGTCGGGATGGCGGCGATGACATACCAATCGCCCATGAACCGCGGCAGGTCGACATCAGCGACGGTGGCAATGGGAACTTTTGACATGTTGGCACACGAGCTTAAAAGCACGGATAAGGCTATCGCGGCGGCGGAGATATGGCGCATAGTGACTGACATAAACTCTCATTCGACTTGGACGCCGAAATGGATTCACCCCGATGAAATTAAACTTTCTCGCACGCAACCTGCTGCTCACCGCGCTCGGCGGCAGCGCCGTTTTCGGCAGCGCGTTCGGCCTGGAATTGAGCGCGCTGACCAACGCCGACGCCTCCGCAGGGTTGAAGAAGGCGCTGAACCAAGGCATCGATCTGGCGGTGGACAAGTTGGGCGTGGCCGACGGCTTTTTGAAGAACCCAAAAGTGAAGATCGACCTGCCGCCAAAGCTCGCGAAGGCTGAGGGCATGATGCGCATGCTCGGCATTGGAGAACAACTCGATCAGCTCGTCACCTCAATGAACCGCGCCGCCGAAGCGGCCGTGCCCGAAAGCAAGGCGTTGCTGAAACAGGCGCTGAAGCAAATGACCCTCGAGGACGCGAAACGTATTTTGACCGGCGGGGATGATGCCGCAACGCAGTATTTCAAGCAGGTCACGTCCCCGCAACTGAAGGCCAAATTCGCCCCCATCATCGGCCGCGCCACGGCGAAAGTCAGACTAGGCGACACTTACAATGCGCTGGCGAAGAAGGCCGTGGCTATCGGTGTGCTCAAGCCCGAGGACGCAACACTGCAATCCTATGTCACCGATAGAACCCTCGACGGCTTGTTCTTGATGATGGCAGAGGAAGAACGGGCCATTCGCAAGGACCCTCTGGGCCAGGCCAGCAGCTTGCTAAAGAAGGTCTTCGGGGCAGTACACTAACCGCAACATCGCTTGCCCGAGCCGCGCCGGCTCAGTACCATCCACCGCCAATCCACCCGCGCGCGGCGGTTGCGTTCTACGTTCGTTGATCAGTGCTCATT
>JBDUBO010000067.1:0-22008 GCA_040004115.1 Gammaproteobacteria bacterium
GCGCGAATTCATAGCGCGAATACGCGCGCCAACCTGCCAATTGGGCGCCCCGCCTATGTTCGCGACCGCACAGACCGTCGCAGTGCTTTCGATAAGGTAGTATCAAGGTTGAATGCGCCAGCCAGGCATCGTTGCGCAGACATCATCCGGGTGATAATTCGTGGAGACGTGAAATGGATCTATTGATTGTTTTGATCGTGCTGCTGCTGCTGTTTGGCGGCGGCGGGGGGCTTTATTGGGGTTTCGGCTCAGGCTGGGGAATCGGGCCGATCGGCCTGATCATCGCTGTCATCGTGATTGCGTACCTTCTTCACGGATACCGCGGCAGGGGCCGGTAAAAAAACCACCAAGCTCGGGCATGTGAAATGCCTTTGCTTGGTGGCGAGTGATCGACAAGTATTTGGGGGATGTACCCAGGCTCATCTGTCGATCGAGTTAATCTTCTCACCTTCGAGAGACAAATCGGCGAGCAGTCCTTTTTCGCCGAATACGAAGCCGAGAATGGGTTTCTGCAGGGTCTGCGTGTCGTAGTTACCGCCGGCGCCCACCTTGACCAAGGCGATTGCGGTGTCTGCCCCGATCGACCAGCCCTTGCTGTTCAAGAATTCGTCGAGTGCTTCTTGCGTCATGAACATGATAATTTCGCTGTGCTTGGCTATGCCGAGCGTAAGTCCGATCGAGGCAGAGGCCATGCTGTAGTAACCGACGGTCTTGTGGTTGACCCGCAATACTCCTTCGCCGTATTCACCCGCCACTCCGACTCCGCCCTTTGTGACGCGCGGAAACACCAAAATCCCGGCTGCCTTCGTTTGCAGTTCTTTGTGGACTGGATTGAGTGCGTGGAAATTTTTGAGCGCCGTGCTGACGCTGGCGTCGATCTCCGCCTTGCTTGCGGCAAGAGATGCCGTGGCCGCAAAGAGAGCGATTATAGCTACGCCGGTCGCAGCGTACAGACTTCTGGCTTTCATAAATTGCGTCTCTACTTTTAAATCAATCTTGGCCACACGATCAAAAGGTAAGTGAATCACCAGTCCACACAATGGAGAAGTTCGCCGATATCTGTCTGTGCGCTAACGAACAATGAGGCTGTTTGGGCCGCGAAAAGAGGTCGCCCAGCTAACTGAACAGCTAATGGGATGGGTGGGGGCGAAATACGACTCCACTCATGTCTACGCCGCCGTCTCCGACATGGATCAGGCGCTCGCCGCTGCGCGGCAAAGCGGCGCGGAAGTGATTGTGGATAAGTTCAAAGACGCCATCGGTTATGATGCCGTGATCCAATGCTCGGGCGGCGTACAGATGCAGTTGTACTGGCACTTTACCGCTCCTTCCTATGCACCGTTGGCAACGGTTCCTGACAGCCGAGTCTATCTTTCAGCCGATTCCGCGGATGCGTTCCTACGGGATTTTCTCAAGTTCTCGCACGGCAAAATCATCAGCGACGACAGGAAAGCCGATGCCGGCGAAATCGGCCGGCGCGGTGAATCAATCAGGCGCGTTCGAGTG
Organism: Gammaproteobacteria bacterium; assembly: GCA_040004115.1. GTDB lineage: Bacteria > Pseudomonadota > Gammaproteobacteria > Steroidobacterales > Steroidobacteraceae > Bog-1198. The sequence goes on from JBDUBO010000067.1 coordinate 1,507, forward strand.
GAATCGGGTTTCGGCAGGATGCAGGTCATGGTCACGGATGGCCATTAGCCCGATCCGTTCGGGCACGAGATCACGGGCTATGGGGTGCAGGATCTTGCGGCGACGCTCGACAAGTCGAGAGCTGCGGGTGTGGAAATACTCTCGCCCAAGTTCGAAACGGCGCACCTAGGCACGGCAATCATCGAATTTCCGGGCGGGTATATAGCCGAGATTCACTCGAACACCGTTCGTTGACGCGACGCCTTGCGCTAGAAGCGCCCCAAGGATGACAATGTCCGTCATGAAGACACCGGGTCCTGAACATCCGATAACGATAGAGCCGAGCGGCTCGCACGTGGTCGTTTCGGTCGCGATGATTGAGATCGCGAACAGCAAACACGCGCTGATATTGCGCGAAGCCAGTTACCCGCCGGTGTTGTACGTTCCGCGCAAGGATGCTGATATGTCGCTGCTGCGCAGAGCGGATCACGTGACTTACTGTCCCTTTAAGGGCGAATGCTCGTATTACAGCGTTCCGGCCGGTGGCGCGAAATCGGTCAACGCCGTTTGGAGCTACGAGGAACCGTATCCGGCGGTCGCGGAAATCAAAGGGTATCTTGCGTTCTATCCGGACCGGGTGGACATTTCTTCTTAAGGTTCCGGCGGTCGACAATCGTGTGGGGCGACCGAGGTGCCGCAGGATATTGTTCTCGTCAACCAGTCGATAGCTATTTCAGTGCCCGCCTAAATTGCACGAATCCGGAGCGCTCCGCGATGCGGTCGTACAGCAACATGGCGTCGGTATTGGTTTCGTGCGTCAGCCAATGCACGCGAGCGCACCCCGCTGCGCGGCCGACTTCGTATACGTACTCGATCAACTTGCGGCCTATGCCGGCGCCGCGCGCCTCCGGACTCACGAACAGATCCTGTAAGTACAGATAATCGCCGATGGTCCAGCAGGATCGATGGCGAATATGGTGTACCAACCCTAATGCCTTGGGACCGTCCCAGGCAAGCGCCGCTCCCATCGGTTCACTCGGGTCGAGCAACCGAGACCAGGTGACCTGCGATACTTCCGCGGGGATGTCCGCCTTATAAAAGGTTTGATAGCCGCGCCACAGCGGCAGCCAAGCGGCATGGTGTTGATCGGACACGGGGAGGATTCGAATGGCGTTCATGTTGCTTCCGGCGCGATTTTCCACTTACCGATGATAAACGATCAGGCGTCGATGAGGCCGTGCCGAATCGCTATCAACGTCAATTCGGACTGATTGACCACGGCAAGTTTCTGCTTGATGTTGTACAGGTGAGTGCCGATGGTGGAGGCGGATAGATTCAGATCCGATGCGATGCGCTGCACCGTTGCGCCGCCGGCGAGACGCACGAAAACCTCGAATTCCCGCTCCGACAGCCGTTCCACCGGCGATTTGGCACCCCCGTCGAATTCCGACAGCGCCAGCTTCTGGGCGAGTACCGGGTCGAGATAGCGGCGGCCGGCGGCCACCGCCGTCACGGCCTCGAGCAGCGCTTCGGGGGCGCTGCGTTTCGACAGGAAACCCAACGCACCTTCCTGCAGCGCGCGGCGGGCATGCATGGGATCGTCGTGCGCCGACAGGGTCAGAATTTGCGCTTGGCTGTGGCGAGCGCGAATCCGGCGCAGCGCTTCGAGGCCCCCCATGCCCGGCATAGCGAGGTCCATGACGACGACGTCAGGGTTGAGATCGAGATACATCTGGCACGCCGCCTCGCCCGATTCAGCCTCGGCGACCACCGACATCTCCGGCACTGATTGCAGCAGCAATCGAAACCCCATACGTACGACGGCGTGGTCATCCACCAAGAGCACGCGAATCATGTCTGCGCGCCCAAGGGAATCGCGGCCGCAAGGCGCACGCCGCGGCCTTCATGATCGGCGATGGTCAGTGTGCCGTGTAATTGCCTGACGCGATCCTGCATGCCGCGCAAGCCAAAATGCCCGGGACGCGCCCAGTCGGCCGGCAGGCCGACGCCATCATCGGTCACCGTGACCATGATTTGTTCGGCGTCGCATTGCAAGACCATGTCCACGCGCGAGGCTTGCGCGTGCCGCAGGGCGTTGATCAGCCCTTCCTGCACTACCCGGTATATTGCCAGCGCAATGCTCGGGCCCAATTCGATGGGGATTTCGTGGCGAAGCGAGAGGGCGATCGAAGGATGGCGCCGCTGCCAATCCCGGACCAAGCTCTCGAGTGTGGCAGCCAGCCCCAACGTATCGAGCGACAGCGGCGACAGGCGGGGAATCAGGCCGTGCATGGCATCGTATAACCGGCCTGCCTCGTCCGAGATCATACGCGCCACGTCGCCGGTCGCAGGGTCACGCACACCGCCTTGCGTGGCTATCGCCTGCGCGAGGCTGCGGATGGCGGTGACCGACTGGCCGAATTCGTCATGCAGCTCATGCGCGATCAAGCGTCGCTCCTCTTCGACGCGCTGATCGGCCAGGGAGGCCATTTCGCGACGTTCCTCAAGCCGCGCCTCGGCATCGTGCGCCTTGCGCTCAGCCATGACCTTATCCTGCACGGCTTGCGCCATGCGGTTAAATGCGGCGCCGATTGCATGGGCCTCATTGCCTGCGAGCGGCGGTAGACGGAATGCGAGATCTCCTTCCTGCAAACGCTCGAGGCCTTGGGCGATTACGGGAAAGGGCTCGAGCGCGCGCTTCACCGACCAGAACGCCAGCGTGTTAACGATGACGAACATGGCCGCTGAGATGGCGGAAAGCCGTGCAATATCGTCCCAGGCATCGAGCACGGCGCGCGAGGGCTGGGCTTGCACCTCCAGCAAGACCCCGCCGCGCAACGGAAAGGAATAGGTAGTGGGCTGCGGGGCCAGCAAATGTGAAAACCACGCCGGCGCCTCACGCCCGGCCTTGTAGACCGCCGGTGGAGATCGATAGACAACCTCTCCGGCGGCGGACCGCAGCAATACCTCGTTGGCGCGGACCCTACCGAGTCGCTGCAGGAACTGCAGTACCAGGTCTGGTCCGCCAACTTGGGAGTAGACCCCCGCTAGGCGGCCCAGCAATTGCGAGGCCACGCGGTTCGCCGCCTCGATTTCCTCGCGTACGGAGGTGCGCGTACTCTGGACCTCGGTCGCGATCAGAACGATCACAAATGCGGCGCTCAGGGCCGCAACGACGAGATTCAGGCGGGTGCGTATTCTCATGGCGCGATGGTACCAGGGCAGGGGGTGTGTGGCCGGGGGGGCCGGGTCGGGGGTGCCATGCTCACCGGCGGGAATCACTCTTGCCCCGCTGCGCTCATGAATTTCATGAGGCGACTTTCATGATGCCGCTGATTCCAGCACCGTCTCAGCGGGCGAGTATGGAAACGTACCTCACCAGGAGCTTCGATATGAAATGGGAAACCCCACAGGCGGTTGAGTTGCGGTTCGGTATGGAAATCACGATGTATGTGTCGAATCGCTAGGTAGCGAGGGTGTTCGCCCGCGCCTGCGGGCGGCGCCTAATTCAGTGAAAATCCGGGTACTGGGGTCCGCCGCCGGGGGCGGTTTTCCCCAATGGAATTGCAACTGCCCGAACTGCAAGGGTTATCGCACCGGCACACTGCAGACGAGCGCACGGACCCAGTCTTCCATCGCGGTCGGCGGCGACGGCAGTTGGACCCTGGTGAATGCATCTCCCGACATCCTGGCGCAGTTGCAGGCGAATCCCGATCTGCAGCCGGCGCGGGCCATCCGCGACAGCGCCATCACCGCCATCGTGCTCGTCGACGGCCAAGTCGATCACACCACTGGACTTTACATGTTGCGCGAGTCGGTGCGTCCCTGGCCCATTTGGTGCACCGACAGCACGTATGCCGATCTCACGCAGGGCAACCCTGTGCTCGGCGTGCTTGGTTTTTTTTGCGGTGTGAATCGACGCCGCATTGACCCGGATGGCAGCGCCTTCACGATCGACGAAGTGCCTGGCGTTCGCTGGCGCGCCTTGCCTGTGGCCAGCAAACCCGCGCCGTATTCACCCAACCGCGATACCCCGATGATGGGCGACAACCTGGCGCTGATAATCGAGGATGTGAGCAACGGCCGATCCGCGGTGTATGCGCCGGGACTGGGCGGCATCGACGAAGCGCTGTGGCAGGCCATGCAGGCCGCGGCCTGTGTGTTGGTGGACGGCACGTTTTGGACCGACGATGAAATGATCCGGCTGGGAATCTCAGCCAAACGCGCTCGCGATATCGGACATCTACCGCAATCCGGTGCCGGCGGAATGCTCGAGTGGCTGGAGCGTCTGCCGCCCGCCACGCGCAAGATTCTGATTCACGTCAACAACACCAATCCCATTCTCAACGAGACTTCACCGGAGTCGGCCGAGCTTGCGTGCCGCGGCATCGAAGTGGCTCGGGACGGAATGGAGATTGTGTTATGAGCGCCGCCGCCTGGAGCCGCGAGGAATTCGAAGCGCAATTGCGCACGCAGGGACGTGCCTATCACATCCATCATCCGTTCAATGTGCTTCTGAATTCCGGCGCCGCGACGCCGACCCAGATTCGCGGCTGGGTTGCCAATCGCTTCTACTATCAGATCAATATTCCGATCAAGGATGCCGCGATACTCGCCAATTGCACCGACCGAGCGGTGCGGCGCTCCTGGGTGCAGCGCATTCTCGATCACGACGGCTACGGTGAGGATCCCGGTGGAATCGAATCGTGGCTGCGGCTGGCGGAAGCGGTCGGCTTGGCGCGAGAAGCCGTGGAAAGCTTGACCGAGGTACTGCCGGGCGTGCGCTTCGCCGTGGATGCCTACGTCAACTTCGCGCGCCGCGCGCCCTGGCCCGAGGCCGTGTGCTCCTCGCTGACAGAGCTTTTCGCACCCGAGATCCACAAGCAGCGTCTAGCGAATTGGCCGCAGCATTATTCTTGGATCGACCGCACCGGGCTGCAATATTTTCAGAGCCGCGTGAGTCTGGCGCGCCGTGACGTGGAAATCGGCCTTGCCCTGACGCTGGAAAATTTCAATACACGTGCCTTGCAGGAGCGCGCCTTGGATATCTTGAAATTCAAGCTCGACGTGCTGTGGCAAATGAGCGATGCCATGGCGCTGCGTTATATGAGCCCGGCATGAATGATCGCGCCATGCTTGAAGTTTCCATAACCCCTGCGTCGCGGCCCGCCGTCGGGCGAGGGTTCCGTCTGCAATGGGAGTCTGCGCAAGAGGCGCATGTGCTTTTGTATCCCGAAGGGATGATCAAGCTCAACGGCAGCGCCGGCGAAATCCTCAAGCGCTGCGACGGGGTGACCACCATCGCCGAAATCACGGCGGATTTGGAGCGCGCCTTTGCCGCCAAGGATCTGTCCGGGGACGTGCAGCGCTTCGTCATCATGGCTGTAGAGAAGAAATGGCTGAAAATTCACTCGTGAATTCATCGCGCGCCGCAGCTGCGCCACGGCCCGGGCCGCCCCTTTGGCTGCTTTTGGAGTTGACTTACCGGTGTCCCTTGCACTGTGCCTTCTGCTACAACCCCGTCGATTTCGCGCGCAGCAGCGTTGAACTCGGCACGAACGACTGGATCCGCGTGCTGCGCGAAGCGCGCGCCGTGGGCGCCGTGCAACTGGGGCTGTCGGGCGGCGAACCCCTGGCGCGCGACGACTTGGAGCAGATTGTGGCGGAAGCGCACCAGCTCGGCTTCTACACGAACTTGATCACCTCGGGTGTGGGTTTGAACGAAACGCGCCTGCAGGCATTGAAGGAATCGGGGCTGGATCATATCCAGCTGTCTTTTCAGGACAGCACGCAGCAGATGAACGACTTCCTGAGCAGCACCCGCACTTTCGAGCTGAAATCGGCGGTGGCAGCCTTGATCAAGCAGTACGACTACCCCATGGTTTTGAATGTGGTTCTGCATCGCCTCAATATCGATCATGTGGAGGAGATTCTGGAGATGGCGCTGCGCCTGGGCGCGGACTACGTTGAACTCGCGAACACCCAGTACTACGGATGGGCCTGGCACAACCGCGAGCAGTTGCTGCCCAGCCGGGCGCAGGTGGAACTGGCCGAGCAAACCATGCAGCGCTTTCGCGAGCGCGTCGGCAGCAGGATGCAGATTTTCTTCGTCGTTCCCGATTACTTCGAGACTCGTCCCAAGCCCTGCATGAAGGGCTTGGGTTCGATATTTCTCACCATTACGCCGGATGGAACAGCGCTTCCTTGTCACGCCGCCCGCATGCTGCCCGGCCTGGAATTCCCGAACGTATGCGATGCCGGCATCGCGCAGATCTGGTACGAATCGGAGAGTTTCAATCATTTTCGCGGCGACGCGTGGATGAAGGAGCCTTGCCGCAGCTGTCCGGAAAAGACGCGCGACTTCGGCGGCTGCCGCTGTCAGGCCTACCTCATGACGGGAGATGCCGCGAACGCCGACCCGGTGTGCGATCTGTCGCCGCATCATCATCTGGTGACCGAGGCGGTGGCTCGTGCAGAACGTTCGGCCGGCGATGCGGCGGCGCGCCCGGGGACCGGCGCGTTGCACCTCGGTGCAGAGGAGAAGGCGCTGGTGTTTCGCAGCCCGCGAAATTCCACTAGGCTGTTCCCCAGTCAAGGGGGTACTTAATTCCATGCGGGGGCTTTCATGGGTGTTTCTCGTCGCGTTGGCTGCAGAGACGCTGACACGATTGTGGCTGGGATCGCGGCAGATCTCCGCCGTGCAGTCACACCGCAATGAGGTGCCCGCAGCGTTTCGCGGACAGGTCGCGCTCGCCGACCAGCAGAAAGCGGCCGACTACACCGCGGCCCGTGTACGGATGGGGCGATGGGCGACTTTGGTGGAGGCGCTGGTCAAGATTGGGCTCACCCTGGGCGGCGGCCTCGCCGCCGTGAATGCGGCCTGGAGTCACAGCCCCTTGGACGAACCCTGGCGCGGCGCTGCCATCGTCGCCAGCCTAATGCTCCTGCTGCAATTGGTGGGGCTGCCATTCGCTCTGTGGAGAACCTTCGGCATAGAGGCGCGCTTTGGGTTCAATCGGGTGTCGCCGCGGTTGTATGCGCTCGACTTCGTAAAGCAGCTCGGGCTGGCGGCGTTGCTCGGCGGACCATTGTTGCTGGCCACTCTCACTCTCATGGGGCGCGCCGGACCATGGTGGTGGCTGTGGGTGTGGCTGATCTGGCTGGTGTGGACTTTGAGCTTGACCTGGGCGTTCCCGAAGTACATCGCACCCTTTTTCAATCAATTTTCGCCGCTTGCCGATGAAGCGCTCAAGATCCGGGTGGAAGCGCTGCTCGAGCGCTGCGGATTCACGGCACGCGGCGGCGTGTTCGTCATGGATGGATCCCTGCGCTCGGAGCACGGCAATGCTTATTTCACGGGCATCGGCCGTAACAAACGCATTGTGTTCTTTGACACCCTGCTGTCGCGCATAGAGGCGCCGGAAATCGAAGCGGTGCTGGCGCATGAACTCGGGCATTTTCGCCTGCATCATGTGCGTCAGCGGCTGATTGTCAGCGTGTTGATGACGTTTTGCGGCTTGGGGCTCCTCGCCTGGCTGGCGCGGCAACCTGAGTTCTACAGCGCCTTGGGCGTGCCGGCACCGTCTGCTGCAATGGCGCTGCTATTGTTCGTACTGACCGTGCCGGTGTTCACATTCTTTGCGACTCCCTGCATGTCCTGGTGGTCACGCCGGCACGAGAGACAGGCCGACGATTTTGCGGCGGAATACGCTGACGCCGGTCACTTGGCGGCGGCCTTGGTGAAACTGTTTCGCGACAACGCCTCCACGCTCACACCGGATCGCATCCATTCGAAGTTCTTCGATTCGCATCCGCCGGCGCTGGAGCGCATCGGCCGATTGACGGCCATGACCGTCCGATCGTGAGCACGGCAGCCGATGTCGCGGCGGCCGGCTAGGCCGCCGCGCGTTGCGCGGCAATGACTTCTAAAGCGCGCGCCAACACGTCGTCGATCTTTTCCGCCCAAACGAACTCGAGCTTGGTGCGCACGCTCTGCGGAATATCCTCGAGATCGCGGCGATTGCGCGCCGGCAGAATCACGGTGCGAATGCCGGCCCGAGCGGCAGCCACGCATTTTTCCTTGATGCCGCCCACCGGCATTACCACGCCGCGCAGGCTGATCTCGCCGGTCATGGCCACATCGGCGCTCACGGTGCGTTGAGTCAGCAGCGACGCCAGGGACGTGGCGATCGCGACGCCGGCACTGGGTCCGTCCTTCGGAATGGCGCCGGCCGGCACATGAATGTGCAAATCGCTGTTGTCCAAGAGCGCGGGATCGATCCCCAATCGATCGGCGTGTGACTTCACCCAGGTGACAGCCGCCTGAGCGCTTTCCTTCATTACCTCGCCGAGCTGACCCGTCAGAATCAGCTTGCCGTTGCCGCGCACGCGGCTCGACTCGATGAATAGAATATCGCCGCCCGCCGGGGTCCAGGCGAGTCCGGTGGCCACGCCGGGGATGCTGGTGCGCAGGGCCACGTCGCTTTCGAATCGCGCCGCACCCAGTATGCGCACCACCTCGTTCGCGCCGATGGAAATGCTTTGGGTGCCCCCGGAAGCGATGGTGACGGCGGCATTGCGCAGCAGCGCACCGATCTGGCGCTCCAAGCTCCTGACTCCGGCCTCGCGGGTGTAGTCGACAATGAGCCGGCGCAGGGCCTCCTCGGAGACTTGCACCTGTTCCGAGGTGAGGCCGTTGGCCTTTAGCTGGCGCGCGAGCAGGTAGCGCTGGGCGATCTGCAGCTTCTCTTCTTCCGTGTAGCCGGTCAGTTCGATGATTTCCATGCGATCGCGCAGCGGCGCCGGTATGGAGTCCAGAACATTGGCAGTACCGATGAACAGCACCTTCGACAAATCGAAAGGAACGGCCAGGTAATTGTCACGGAACGAGTTGTTCTGCTCGGGATCCAGGACCTCCAGCAGGGCCGAGAACGGATCGCCCTGGTGGCTCGCCGACAGCTTATCGACCTCATCCAGCATGAGCACGGGATTGCGGCGGCCCGCTTTGCGCATGGCCTGCGCGATATTGCCGGGCAGCGATCCAATGTAGGTGCGCCGGTGACCGCGAATTTCGGCCTCGTCATGCACGCCGCCCAGGCTTACGCGACCGAACTTGAGTCCGATCGCTTTGGCAATGCTCTGGCCCAGCGAGGTTTTGCCCACGCCCGGCGGACCAACGAAGCACAGTATCGGACTGCGGCCCTCGGGATTCAGTTTGCGAACTGCCAGAAATTCCAAGATGCGGCGCTTGACCTTCTCCAGTCCGTAGTGATCCTGGTCGAGGATGGCGCGTGCCTGGTCTATATCTACGGTTTCCGGATCGACCTTGGACCAGGGCATGGCGATCAACCAGTCCAGGTAGTTGCGGGTCATGGAGTATTCCGCGGCACCGTCGGGCATGCGCTCCAAGCGCTTGAGTTCGCGCTCAGCCTGCTCGGCGACTTCCGGCGGCATGGCGGCGTCTTTAATGGCTTTCTTCAGCTCTTCGAGTTCGGCTGACGATGAGTCGCTGTCGCCCAGCTCCTTTTGGATCTGGCGCAACCGCTCGCGCAGCACGGCTTCCTTCTGCCGTTCGTCGAATGCTTCGCGCGTCTTCTCGTCGATCTGGCGCGAAACCTTCAAGACTTCGATACGGCGGCCGAGCAATGTGAGTACTCGATCGAGCCGCGTCTTCAGGTCGAAGGTAGACAGGATTTCCTGTTTCTCGGCGGCCTTCAAATCCATGAAGCTGGCGATCATGTCGGCGAGCGCCGGAATCGACTCGATGCTGCGGATGGCGTTGACGAGTTCCCCCGGAGCCTGCGGCAGCAGTTGCACAGCCTCGAGCGCCTTATCGCGCAAATTGAGCCCGCGAGCCTCGATTTCGCGGTCGAGAGTCGCCGGATCCTCGTGCGTCTCGATCCGCGCCACCAGGAACGGATCGCGCCTGACGTAATCCAACACCGTGAACCGTTCCTCGCCTTGGGCGATCAAATGGTGGGTCCCATCGGCCGCGGTGATGAAGCGGACGATGCTGGCCGCGGTGCCGACGCGATGCAGATTGTCGGCACTCGCTGCGGCGCCATCCTGTACGGCAGTTCCCGCCGGGGCTGCAGCGCCGGGCTCCTTCTGCAGCAACAGACCGACGCGGCGTTGCGTGCGCACCGCTTCTTGCGCGGCTGCGAGCGCCGCGTCGCCGGAAATGGCGATGGGCAGCACCACACCCGGAAACAATACCGTGTTGCCCACGGGCAATATGATAAGCACGTCTTCCATGGGGCCGCTGTGCGGCCGAGTATCGTCAACGTTCATAGCGTCTCCCTGGTGAGTCGCAGAAACAGGCAGCCGCGATCAAGCCGGCGCTCGACCAGCGCGTAGTGACCGGGCGGCAGATCGATGCGCCGGCGCATCCGGCCATAGGGAATCTCCAAGCGCACGACATTGACGCGGGCATGGAGCGCAGGCGGCGGAACGTGGGTCTCGATTTGCAGGCCGGTGGGCGTTATTTGCACGGCAACCTCTTCGGCGCGGGCACCCGGCAGGGCGACCACTACTTGCAGGTCGGCGCCGTCCGCAAAGATATCGGCCGGAGGTTCCCACGCCGGCGAGGCAGAAGGCACGGCCAGAAGGTCGAAGAATCGCCGGTGTTTGCGCTCGGCCTCATCGAGGAGCGCGCAGGCTTCCGCCCACATCCAGGATTTTCTGCGGTTGATATTCATGGACTAAATAAGTGCGGCCGCTGCCGCGGAAGTTCAAGGGGCAGGGTGCGACGAAGCGCGATCGATCAGGTAAGGCGTGGCGCTCGATTGGCTACGCGCACCGTGTAGCCGCCGGACTTCTCGTCTGCCCGCAGGGTGAGCAATCCACGTTTTTCGCCGTCCGCGAGCAAGTCATTGAATGACCTGAAGCCGTAGGCACGTTCGTTGAATCCCGGATGGCGGCGCTTGATGGCTTGTTTGATCATCGAGCCCCAAATAGGTTCGCTCTCGCCGCGTTCCTCGCCCAGCGCTTCCAAAGTGTCGACGATGAGTTCGAGCGCATCGTGGAGGTCCGGACCCTTGTTCTCTGCCGCTCCGGCATCAGCGACCGGCGCATCGGCGCCCGGCGCGGCGGCGCCCGGCGCATCGGCGCCCGGCGCATCGGCGCCCGGCGCATCGGCGCTTGGCGCCTCCGTGTGTTGGGCTTCAACGGGTTGGGTCTGGGTGGCAGCGGCTGGCGGCCGGGCCGTTGAGGAGGATCGACGGCGCGACTTGGCAGGCTCCCTGCGCACCAGGTCGTCGTAGTAGATGAACTCATCGCAATTGTTGATGAACAGATCGGACGTTGAGTTCTTGACGCCAACGCCGATGACGGTCTTGGCGTTCTCGCGCAATTTACTGACCAGCGGCGAGAAGTCCGAGTCGCCGCTAAGAATGACGAAGGTATCGACGTGTCCCTTGGTGTAGCACAAGTCCAGTGCGTCGACGACCATGCGAATGTCCGCCGAATTCTTGCCGGACTGGCGCACGTGCGGAATTTCAATCAGCTCGAACGCCGCCTCGTGCAAGCCGCGCTTGAAGTCCTTGTAGCGGTCGAAATCGCAGTAGGCCTTCTTGACCACGATATGGCCCTTGAGCAACAGGCGGGCGAGCACCTTTTGCACGTCAAAACTGGGGAATTTGGCGTCGCGAGCGCCGAGCGCGATGTTCTCCAGGTCGAGGAAAACCGCCATCGTGGCGTCGGATATTAAGACTGTCATTGTGGCGGAGTTTACTCCATTCCTTGCAAGACGCGGGCGAGCTTGCGCTAGAACCAGTTGTAATTGAAGCTGACGCTGACGCGTTCGGCGTCGACGCGGTTCGGCACCACTTCATGCCGCAGCCAACTTTCAAACAGCAGCAGGTGGCCCGGCAGCGCGGGAAATGTTCCCCAGGACAGGCTGTCGCGCTTGGCAGTCGACTTGCGCGGCGGTGCGGCCATGAAGCGGTCCAGACGCGGATCCTCGAATTTGAGGCCGGGAGTTCCCGCCGGGACGCGCACATAGTAAGTGCCGCTCAGCGTCGACAGTGGATGCAGGTGCAGTCCGTGCACTACATGCCTGGGGTTGATGTTGAGCCAGCAATCCGTCATTTTGAGCTCGCGCCCGTCGAGATCCCACTCGACCGCCTCGGCGAACACTTTGACATGCCTTTCGAGCTTGCGCTCCAGGGCTTTGAAGGTGGGCGATATGCGTTGCAGCCAGTGTACCGACCCGTAGGAAGTGTACCCGCCCGGATAGTTGTTCGCGGACCAGCGGCGTCCGGCCGCGTCGTCGTGCCGCAATTGCCGGCATTCTTTGAGCAGCTGGCGATTGAACGCGGCCGCGCCGTTCCTTTGCAATGCGGCGGCATAGATGAAAGTGGGGAATAGTTTGTGCAGGGTCATCCGCCAAGCCTAACGGGCATCGCCGCCCAAGGGAATCCGCGATAAAATCTTTCATGAATTCCGCGCAGGCCGAACCGATCCTGGGACCCGACGCCGCCATTCCCTGGCGGGTTGCGCCGCCCCTCATCAGCACGGCGTTGATCATGCTCGGCTCCGGTTTCTTAGGCTCGCTGCTGCCGCTGCGATTCTCAGCAATGGGCATGTCTGACGGCGTGATCGGACTGATCGCGACTGCCGAAGCTCTCGGATTCCTGGCCGGCTGCCTGTACGCTCATAAGTTGATCGCGCCGGTGGGGCTCGAACGGGCGTACGCGACCTTTGCCGGCCTCAAGTCGGTGGCAATCCTCGGCCTGTACTTCGCGGACAGTGTTCCAGCGCTGGCGCTGCTGCGATTTGTCATCGGCGTGAATGCCGCAGGACTCGCCATCATCGTTGAAAGTTGGCTGAATGCCCTGGTGCCGAACGCGCAACGCGGCCGCGTTCTCACGATCTATGTGCTGGTGTATGGTTTGTTCTTCGGCGTGGGCCAGTTATTCAGTCAAAACCTTGACGTCAGAGGCCCGCAGCTATTGTTCATCGCCGGGATTGCAACGACGCTGGCGCTGGTGCCCATGGTCGCGATCGATGTGCGCGCGCCGGTGTTGCCGCGGCGGGTAACTTTGGAAATTCTCAAGGCGCTGCGCACCTCGCCGGTGAGCGTCACGGCCTGTCTGCTTAATGGCCTAATATTGACCGCATTCACGACCGTCGGACCTCTGCTCGGGGTGCGCATCGGCTTCGATCAGCAGCACATAGTCTTGTTGATGGCCTGTGTCTCGCTGGGCGGCCTGTTTCTGCAATGGCCGATCGGTTATTTCTCGGACAAAGTGGATCGCTTGCATGCATTGATCGGTTTAGGTCTGGGCATCGTTGCCGTGGCCGCACCGTTGGTGTGGATCGACCGCCGCATGCCGTTCGCACTGCTGGCGCTGCTGTTCGGTATATTCGGCGGGCTTGCGGAGAGCCTGTACGCGGTCGGGGTGGCACATGCCAACGATCGCGCAGTCGCCACCGATTATGTGGCGTTGTCCTCGACCCTGCTGTTCGTCTGGGCCTTAGGCTCCACCATCGGCCCCACAGCTGGGACTTATGCCATCCAGCTTATCTCGCCCAACGCATTTTTTGACTATGTGATCGCGCTGACGCTGGGATTTACGCTGTTTGCCATCTGGCGTCTGTCGCGCCGCAAGGTCGATCGCATCGTCGAGTCGCGCGAGGAGTTTCTTGCTTACCCGCAAACGTCGCCCGAAATATATGCGTGGCTGCCGTATCACCGCGACGCAGCGCAGCCCAAACCCACGACCGATGCGAGCGGCGTACCGCCTAAAGACTTGAATCCCCCATAACTGTCGCGCAATTCACGAGGCCAACAATGATCGATCGAAATACTCATGCCTGCCGGATTTCATTTCGCGTGCTGCTCGGTGTCGCGGCGCTGTGTGCCACCGCCCCCACCTGGGCTGACGCCGCCTATACCCCGATCACGCCGACCATGAGCGATAGGACGGTGACTCTCAACGGCCATGATCTGACCATCGATCAAATCGTCATGGTGGCGCGCCATGGCGCCAAGGTCGAATTGAGCGCAGATGCGCGGCAACTCGAGGCCGACAACTACGGTTTATTGCTGGAAGCGTCCGCCGAGGGCATACCGGTGTATTGGTTCAATCGCGGCACCGGGGATCAGCGTGAGACGGTGCTGTTCGAGGGTGACCCGATGTCGCCCAAGAATCACGCCCTGGTTGAGAAGACACAGTTCGAAAGGTTTCGCTTCGGAGCGGAATGGGGTACGGGTCCGGAGGTGGCGAACGAAGAAATCGTACGCGCGATGATGGTGGTGCGTGCCAATGACATGGTCTACAACGCACCCAGTCCGCAATTGGCGCAAATGCTGCTCGACCTACTCAACCAGCGGATAACGCCCGTGGTGCAGTCCCGCGGCACGCTGGGGGAAGGTGATTTGGCGCAACTTGGCAATGTTGGAGCCGCCATGGTGGGTGCCGGGGAGGCGTACTATCAAGGCGCTCGCATGCCTGCTGAACAGGCGCTGAAGGTTGCCGGCGTGACTCCCATCCGGCCGTTCGGCGCCGATGACAATGCGCTCACCAGCAGCAATGCCTACGCCACCGGACAGGCGGCGCTGTTGGTATACGACGCCAGGGAAGCACTCGAATGGAGCGACTTGATTTATGCCGTCGATCTTAACGGCATGAACAGCAGCATCACGCCCTTGAGCCTGGTCGTGCAGCGCGATCGGCCGGAGAAATGGCTGAACTGGCACGCCGCCCGGAGCCTCGACATGATCAAGGGCAGCTATCTGTTCGACGCTGACGCGAAGCGAATCATTCAAGATCCCGAGAGTCTACGGGCATCGTCGATCCGCCAGGCGTCGGCGTGGGAAGAATGGGCGGCGCTGCGCGACGCGGTGCTGTTTCAGGCGAATTCATCCGATCACAATCCGGCGGTGAATGTGGGCTTGGGCCCGCAAGATTCGTGGGAGTTGGCGACTCCCCAATTGATGCGTTTCTTCGTCAAGGGCGGACCGCACAGCCACGGCCAGCACGGCTACATTGTGTCGAACGCGAACTGGGATCCCTACCCGATGGCAAATCGCATCGAAAGCTTCGTCATCGCGCTCGCCAACATGGACATTGCCGTGATGCTGCGCATCGAACGATTCCGCAATCCGTTCTTCACCGGCGTTACCGCGGCAGAGGTGTTGCACGGCGCGGGCGTCGGATTTTTCGGCTACGCCCCCGTGGATTTGCAGCAGGAAATCCAAAGCTTGACGAATCCGGTCGCGCCCTTCGGCAGCGCCATCGTAGGCACCGTGGAGGATCTGCAGGCACAAACGCGCATCAAGGTGCAGCGCGCGCGGCAAGCCGTGGATACCACATTCGACCTGCTAAGTTTCGATTTGCTGGAGGGCAGCCTGTGGATGGATGTGCGCAAGACGCAGGATCCGCGGCGCAGCTTCGGCGCTGCGCCGACCGCGGTTTGGACTGCGTTTCGTCAGCGTGTGCCGCTGCGGCAAGGCGACGAGCCGGCCGCGCGGGAGCCAGGAGCGCCCAGCACTTCGCAGCTCGCCGCGCAGTTTTTGAGGACGACGCCGGCTTCGACTTTTTATCGCGGCGTTGCCGAGCCGGGGGCCGTGCGATAGCCGGCATCAAGCGGCGGGCACTGTGTTGGCCGAACCGGCACAACAGTTCGGCGCTGTGCGCTGCCCGCAGTGTATGTCCCTCGCATGGCGAACTCATTACCGTGGGCGTGTCACGGAAACCCTGGTGCCCACATGTCCGAATGGATTGCCTTTGTCAGCTATGCGTTGGTCATGTCGATAACTCCCGGGCCGAACAACGTCATGGTGCTGTCGTCCGGCGCAAATTTCGGCCTCAGGCGCACCATGCCGCACATCCTCGGCATCACCTATGGGTTCACTTTGCAGACGCTCGCGGTATGCACGGTTTTCGGGCTCGCCTGGCACCACCTGGCGGGGCCGCCGGCTTGGTTGTCATGGGTGGGCGCAGCGTATCTTGCGTATCTCGCGTTCAAGCTGCTGCGCTCGGGACCGGTGGGCACGGCGCGGGTGGCGAAGCCGCTCACTCTATGGGAAGGCATGATTTTCCAGGCCGTCAATCCCAAGGCTTGGATCATGGCGCTCACCACCGCCAGTGTCTTCGTGCCCAAGCTCGGCGATCTGCGCGTTGCGCTGCTGTTGATGGGGCTGGTACTCATTCTCATCAACCTGCCGTGCGTGACCACCTGGGCCGCCTGCGGCGATGCATTACGCAAGTGGCTCGAGTCGCCCAGGCGCCGTATGGTCTTCAATGGCATCATGGGAGCCCTGTTGTTGCTCACGGCCTGGCATATGGTGGCTACTTAGCGTGATCGAACTCGACCGCACCGGGCGACCCTTGACGGCGCAGATCGCCGACCGGCTGGCAGCGCTCATACAGACAGGCCAGCTGGGCGCGGGTTCGCGCCTGCCTTCGGTGCGTCAGATGGCGGCTCGGCTGAAAGTCAGCACCTTTACCGTGATCGCCGGCTACGATCGGTTGATCGCTCGCAATCTTATCGAAGCGCGTGCCGGCGCGGGTTATTTCGTGATCGGCGCAGCGAAGCCGCAGGCCGCCGATTTGAGTGCGGCACTGGCGGACCCCGTCGATGCAGTCGGCTTCGCGCTGCAGGCATTGGACTCCAGTGGTGCGGAGGTGCGCAGCGGATCGGGATTTCTGCCGGAGAGCTGGCTCGCCGATGTGGTGCCGGCAGCGTTGGTCGCTCGTGTCGCCAAGACCAGAAACGCATTGCAGGGGTCGGCGCCCGCTCAGGGACACGTGGGCCTGCGACGCCAGCTGTCGGACCACCTGGCGGGGGTGGGTATTGCCGCGAATCCGGCCCAGATCATCACCACCATCGGAGCCACTCAGGCGCTCGATCTGTTGCTCCGCACATTGTTGCAGGCCGGCGATTCGCTGATCGTGGAAGACCCCGGCTATTTGTTCTATTCCGCACAGGCTCGAGCGCTGGACTTGAACCTCGTGCCCGTGCCGCGCCTGGCCGACGGGCCCGACCTCGCGGCCTTCGATGAGGCGCTCAAATCCTTCAAACCCAAGGCCTTCGTCACCCAGACTTTGCTGCACAATCCCACCGGCAGCACTACTTCTGCCGCGAATTGCCATCGCTTGCTGTCGCTGGCCGAAAGCCATGGGCTTGCCGTGATCGAGGATGACGTCTACGGCTCTATTGCGCCCAAGGGCGCCACCCGTCTGGCCCAGCTGGATGGGCTGCGCCACACCTATTATGTGGGCAGCTTCTCGAAGTTATTGAGTCCCGCCTTGCGGGTTGGCTTCATGGCCGTGCCGCGCGAAGCGGTCGATCGGGTGGTCGGCCAGAAGATTTTGAGCGTGCTGGCCACACCTTCCTTTGGCGAAGTGATCGTCGAGGCCGTGCTCGACTCGGGCCGGTATCTGCGCCACACCCAGCAGGTCAGCGGCAAGCTGGCACAGCATCGGCAGCGTGCGCAGGCTCTGCTCGCTGACGCCGGCGTGACGCTCACACCCGCCGACGGCATGTTCCTGTGGGGACGCTTCGAGCCCATGAAGGACTCTGATAACTTGGTTCGCCGGGCGCTGGAGGCCGGCATCCTGCTCGCCAAAGGATCGCTGTTCTCGCCCACCGGAAGTTACACGGACTATTTACGCTTCAACGTCGCGCATAGCTGCGATGTGCGCCTCGGACAATTCCTGCGCGACGCAGCGCCGCTGCAGCCAAAAGCGGAAGTCAGATACCTCCGGCCACGAATCCACGGTTGAACGGCGCCACAAGACCGCGCCAGGCGCCGATATCGGCCATTGTCAGGATGTCCTCGATGGCGGCCTTCGTGAGTTCGCGGCCGGCTTCCACAGCCTGCCGCCTGCAAATCACGGGTGTGCCGCTGAGCCTGCGGGTGCGCGCGAGTCGCTTGCCCCGTAGAACAAACCTGGGCGCGGGAACCCCAATGCCTTGGCCTGCGCGGTATCGGCCGGCGCAATGCCGATGGCTTCAGCCGCATTGCCGGCCCCCCAGGGCTCCAGGGGGACCACGTGATAGCCCATCTTGGTCAGGGATCTGACCGTATCGGCGGACAGCGCGCCGGGTTCGCCAGCCAACGTGTCCGGCAGCCACTGATGATGGATGCGCGGCGCATCGACGGCCTCTTGCAGCGTCATCGCATGGTCTATGACATTGACGATGATTTCGAGGACGGTGGTGATGATTCGGGCGCCGCCCGGGGAGCCGACCACCAGCACCGGTTTGCCGTCCTTTAGAACGATGGTGGGCGTCATGGAACTCAAGGGCCGCTTACCCGGCGCAATGGCGTTCGCTTTGCCCTGCACCAGGCCGAACATGTTGGCCGCGCCGGCTTTCACCGTGAAGTCGTCCATTTCATCGTTGAGAAAGAAGCCGGTGTTGCCGGCGATCACCTTGGCGCCGAAGTCATCGTTGATGGTGTAGGTTACCGCCACGACGTTGCCGCGAGCGTCGACGACGGAATAGTGGGTAGTGGTGGCTTTTTCCGCGGCCGCCGAGCCCGCGCGGAGCGATGACGATGGAGTCGCTCGATGCGGTTGAATGAGGCCGCGCATAGCGTCGGTGTGCTGCCGCGACAAGAGGCGCTCTATGGGATTGTCGACGAACGCCGGATCGCCCAGATAGGTGTTGCGATCTCGATAGGCGGAGCGCATGGCTTCGGTCATCACGTGTACCGAATCGCTGGAGTGGAAACCGAGCTTGGCGAGGGAAAAGCCTTCCAGCACCTGAAGCATTTCGCACAGGGTCACGCCTCCCGAACTCGGCGGTGGCGCCGAAAGAATGGTGTAGCCGCGGTAACGGCAGGAGAGCGGCGAGGACTCGGTCACCGAGTAGGCCGCGAAATCTGCCTTGGTCAAGAGTCCGCCACCGGCGTGGGAGGCCGCGGCCACGGCGTCGGCGATCGGGCCAAGATAAAAATCCCGGGTGCCGCCGTCGCTGATGACCCGCAACGTCGCTGCCAGATTTTTCTGCACCAGACGCTCGCCGGGCTTGAACGGGTTCCCGTCATGCAGAAATGTTGCCGCGACATTCGGTTGCTTGCGAAACGCGGCGCTGCCCACCTCGAGCTCATCGACGTCGCCGCGCGTCAAAACGAATCCATCCTGCGCCAGCCGGATCGAGGCCGCCATCAAGCTGGCCCGCGGCAAGGTGCCGTACTCTTGGCGCGCGGTCTCCAGACCCATCACCGTCCCGGGGATTCCGGCCGCGAGATAACCGTTCACGCTCGAATCGCCGATGGGATTACCCTTTGCGTCCAGAAACATATCGGCGCGCGCCGCCAGCGGTGCCTTCTCGCGAAAGTTGATGAAGGTGTTCTTGCCGCCGGCCAGGTGAATGACCATGAAGCCGCCGCCGCCGAGATTGCCGCAACAGGGATGCGTGACGGCTAGCGCGTAGCCGATCGCCACCGCTGCGTCCACGGCGTTGCCGCCCTGGCGCAGAATCGCCGCGCCGGCATCGGAGGCAAGGTGCTGCGCCGTCACCACCATGCCGTCGGCAGATTCCAGAGCCGCCGGGGCGGCAGCGCAAGTCGCGGTGACCCTGAGTAGTACCGCCGCCAGTCCGAGTGCGGCCGGGACCAGCCGTGCAACCCGGACCGATCGGGACTTGGAGGTGCGACTTCGCAAACCGGTGATCACTGAGGCTTCGTTGCAGTCCGGCCTAGATACGCGGCGCGGGCAGCGTCCCGAGAACGTGTTCCGCGCTCAAACCGAGCGCGAGCAGCGCTCGGTCGTGTCCCGCCGGCGCATCGAACTCAATGGAGACCGGAAGTCCGTCCTTGTTAAGCCCCACCGGCAATACCAGTCCCGGCAGGCCCGCGGTGCTGCCGGGCGCGATGTTGCGAGCGACGGCGACGTCGAAGGGCAGGGAACGATCGCCGACGGCGACGCGGGATTCCTCGCCAATTTTGGGGGCGGCGACCAGCGTGGTCGGGAATACCATCGCGGCCACGTGAGTCCGCGCGAAGTAGTCCTTATACAGACGGCGCAGCGCCGGCAAGTGTTGATCGCGCGCCGCCGCGTAGACTTGCTCGGTCACGAAATTGGCGCCGCCCGGCAGTACATCGCTGCGAAAGATGCGTTGAATGTCCGGGCTTGCCTGGGCCACGAGAGTGTCGAAGTCGACTGCGGCGCCGTATTCCTTTAAGTAAAGTGGCAGCGCGACGCGCACATCGTGATTTTGGACGGCGTCGGTGGTCAGCGCAATGAGCGGCCCCAGCCCTGGCAGCTGCGTATCGATAATTTGCGCGCCGGCCCCTTTGAGCCGCGCGAGAGCGTGCTCCGTCAATCGCAAAACTTCCGGATCGAGGTCGGTGAACCAATAGTCACGAACCACGCCCAAGCGCAGGCCTTTGAGCGGAGCCGCATCGAGCCGCCGCCCATCGTTGGCCACCACCGCATCAAACAGTGCAAGGTCGGCGACTTTTCGCGCATGCGGCCCCACCTGATCGAAGAGCGGCGAAATGGGCACGCATCCCTTGGTCGAATAACGACCGGTGGTCGGTCGAAAGCCGGCAATGCCGCAGAACGC
>JBDUBO010000143.1:0-6518 GCA_040004115.1 Gammaproteobacteria bacterium
CGGCGAGAAGGCGGTGACGGCGCCCAAGTCAATGATGCCGGCCAAGCCAATGATGCCGGTCAAACCGAGTCTGAATTTCTGGCAGATTTGGAACATGTGCTTAGGATTCCTTGGCCTGCAATTCGGCTTCGCCTTGCAAAACGCGAATGTCAGCCGAATCTTTCAGTCCCTGGGCGCTGACCTTAACCGCATCCCCATCCTGTGGATCGCAGCGCCGTTGACGGGGCTCCTGGTTCAACCAGTGATCGGTTATTGGTCCGATCGGACCTGGACTCGGCTCGGGAGGCGCAAGCCATATTTCGTAGTGGGCGCCGTGCTCGCAGCGACCGCTCTGTGGCTCATGCCGCGCGCGCCGACTCTATGGTTCGCTGCCGCCTTGCTGTGGGTGCTGGACGCGTCCATCAATGTGTCGATGGAGCCGTTCCGTGCCTTCGTGGGCGACCAGTTGGCGCCGACGCAGCGCCCGTTGGGTTATGCCATGCAGAGTTTTTTCATAGGCATAGGCGCCGTCGTGGCGAGTGCGCTGCCTTGGATATTGGCGCATTTTGGGATCAGCAACAATGCTGCGTCGAACGCCGGAGGCAGCCGAATCCCCGACACCGTGCGCTACGCCTTCGATGCCGGCGCCGGCGTGCTGCTGATGGCGGTCTTATGGACCGTACTGCGCAGCCGGGAATTTCCGCCGGAGCAACTGCGGGCATTCAGCGACGCACTACCGGAGGTGGAAGTACCGATCAGCGCCGCGCGCGCGTCGGGCGCGCGGCGCGGCGCGGTGTGGAGTGCGGGCGGGTCGATCGGTCTGGCATTGGTGGCTTGCCTCGCGCTCGACCGGCAGCTGTACCTAGTCTGCATCGGGATGCTGCTGTGGGGCATTGCGTTGCTGACCCACAACAGGAGGTGGGGGCCTAAGTGGTTCGGTACCGTGATGAATGATCTGGAGGTCATGCCGGACGCCATGCGGCGCCTGGCGCCGGTGCAGTTTTTCTCATGGCTGGCGCTATTCGCCATGTGGATCTACACCACGGCGGCCGTGGCGCAGGTGCATTTTGGGTCCAGCGATCCGCGCTCGGACGCGTTCAATCAAGGTGCCAACTGGGTGGGCGTGCTGTTTGCCACGTACAACGGTTGCGCCGCGCTCGCGGCCATTTTCATTCCAATGCTGGTCAAGCGGGTGGGCCTTAGAATCAGCCACCTGATCAACGTGTGGATTGGCGGGGCCGCGCTGCTGTCGTTCGTGGTCATTCAAAATCCCTACTGGCTGCTGGCATCCATGGTGGGCGTCGGCATGGCATGGGCATCCATCTTGTCGCTGCCCTATGTGCTGCTGTCGGATAGTCTGCCCGCTCAGAAAATGGGCCTGTACATGGGCATATTCAATTTCTTCATCGTGATACCGCAATTGGTGGCGGCAAGCCTATTGGGGCTGCTGCTCAAGTGGCTGTTCGGCGGCGCACCGATTTACGCGCTTGCCATCGGCGGAGTGAGTTTTTTTATTTCCGGCGCGTTGGTGCTGCGTGTTCGTGAACCAAAACGGTCACGCGAGGGTTGAACCCGCCGACCCTTAGTTGAATGCTCCGCAGGACTGACGCACCACCAAGCGAGCGGGGAACACAGTCCCCGTGGCGCGCTCGTCGGCGATCAGCTTGAGCAGGGTATCGACCAAGGCCTCGCCCGCGCGACGCGTGTCCTGCACCACGGTCGTCAGCGGAGGATTGGCGAGACTGGCGGCGGGGATGTCATCGAACCCGATGACTGCGACTTCGGCTGGGATGGTGATTCCTTGATCGCGCAATGCGTGCATGGCGCCGAGAGCGATCAGATCCGACGCTGCAAAAATGGCGTCAAAGGGCACCTTGCGGCTCAGCAGTTCGCACGCGGCTCGATGCCCGGACTCCTCTGTGGTTATGGCATCCACCCGTAATTCCGGCAAGGCCGTTCCTCCGGACTCCTCGATGGCTGCCGCATAGCCGCGGTAGCGCTCGAGAAATTCGGGGTAGTGATTGGAGGCATCGCCTAAAAATGCCAGCCGGCGCCGGCCGTGATCCAGCAAGTGTTTCGCCGCATCGTAGCCGCCCTTGAAATTGTCGCAACCGATGGAGATGCCGGGCTGGCCTTCCAGCACAGCCCCCCAACGTACGAAATGCGTGCCCTGGGTCACCAATTGCTCGAGCCTTGAGCGGTATTCGAGGTAGTCGCCGTAACCCAAAAGGATGATCCCGTCGGCTTTCTTGCTGTCTTCGTAGTTGACATGCCAGTTGCCTGACAGCTCCTGGAAGGAGATCAGCAAGTCGTAACCGCGTTGCGCGCTGGCGCGCGTAATGGAACCGAGCATGGCCAGAAAGAAAGGATTGATGAGCGAATCGTCGGGGGTTGGATCCTCAAAGAACAACAACGCAATGGTGTTCGAATGCTGGGTGCGCAGATTGGAGGCATTCTTATCGACCGTATAGTTTAACTTGTGGGCGATTTCCTCAATGCGCCTGCGGGTCTCTTCGTTGACGGTGGGACTGCCGCGCAAGGCACGGGAAACCGTCGATTGCGAGACTCCTGCGAGATAGGCGATATCGATGGAAGTGGCCTTGGCGGTCATGCGCAATTATGTCCTGAGACGCGCGGCGCCGCCAATTCGAGGCTCAGTGCAGGCTTTGCCAGCCAGCGCCGGCCTGGCGAGGTTTTATCGATTGCGGCGGCGCGTGTTAATCTAGCGAGATGATTTGCGCCACAATAGGGAAAATTCTGATGCAGTTTCGCGCCGCCGGCATTGCCGCTGGGGTGGCCGCTGTTCTGACATTGGCGGGAGCTAAACCCGCGCTGGCGACGTTGTACACCCTGAAGAATCCCACCGATATGGTGGTGGGAGAGGACAAATCCGTCGTGACGGTGTACGAGGACACGCTCTACGACCTGGCACGAAAATTCAGTTTGGGTTCCGAGGAACTGATTCGCGTCAATCCGGGGGTCGATCCTTGGCTGCCGGGCGCTGGCAAGACGTTGGTGGTGCCGGACCGGCATATCCTGCCTCCGGGGCCGCATGAAGGGATTGTCGTCAATCTTCCGGAGCACCGGCTTTACTATTATCCCAAACCCAAGCGCGGCGGCCCGATCGACGTCATCACGTATCCGGTAAGCATCGGCAAGATGGATTGGCGCACACCGCTCGGGCTCACGCATGTCATCGGCAAGCAGAAGAATCCTGTGTGGTATCCGCCGGACTCGGTGCGCAAGGAGCATCTTGAAGCAGGTGATCCGCTGCCGGCAAAGGTGCCGTCGGGTCCGGACAATCCACTCGGGCTGTTCGCGATGCGTTTAGCTGCGGGCAACGGCACTTACTTGATTCATGGCACGAATAACCCCATCGCCGTGGGACTTGCGGTGACTCATGGCTGCATCCGCATGTATCCGAACGATGTGGAAGCGCTGTTTCCGCTGATCCCCGTGGGCACCGCGGTGCGCCTCATCAACGAACCGATCAAGGTCGCCTGGGTCGACGGCGAGCTTCTGCTCGAGGCACACCCACCGGTGGATGCCGAGGGACAAAGTTTCGAACCCAACATCGATCAGTTTGCAGAAATGCTGCGCGCGGCCGTAGGCGAAACCACGGTGGCGATCAATTGGGATTACGCGCGCGAAGTATTGCTTAAGGCGAATGGCATACTTGCGACTGTGGCGCTGGAGGCCGATGACCCGAACGCACCGGCACCCGCGGCCGACCCTTCGTTACCCGCCACCGACCCTTCGTCACCCGGCGACGTACCGACTGCGCCCGCCGGCGCACCGGCCGCAGCTCCCTTACCCGCACGTAGTCCTGCCAGCGAGGGGCGCTAGGCGCTGCAAGCCCTGGTAACTTTTAGCGCGCGACCGGCAATGCAGCGGTGTCATGGCGGCTGAGCAATCGATACCCGAATCGGCGCGTCCCAGTCATCGGGGCCAATGGGCCTTCTTGAGCGCGCTGGGCATAGTCTTCGGCGACCTTGGCACGAGCCCCTTGTACTGTTTGCAAACCGTGGTACAGGCTACCGGCGGTCATTTCGACTCGCACAGCGCGCTAGGCATTCTGTCGCTGATCGTCTGGACCTTGATCATCACCATCTCGATCAAGTACTGCGGGCTCGTCATGCGTGCCGATAATCACGGCGAGGGCGGAATCCTCGCCTTGATGTCGCTCATTGGTGCCAACGGCTTCAGGCCGGGATTCAAGCTCCTTACGGCGATGGGACTGATGGGGGCCGCGCTGATCTACGGGGACGGCGTCATTACGCCGGCCATTTCAGTACTGAGCGCGCTCGAGGGCCTCAATGTAGTAACGAACTCCTTCCGGCCGTTCGTCATGCCGATGGCAGTGGCGATTCTGTTGCTTTTGTTTGCAGCACAACGCTTCGGCACCGAGAAAATCGGCCGCGCCTTCGGTCCGGTGATGCTGCTGTGGTTCGTGGTCATCGCGACGCTTGGCATGCTGTCGATCGCCCGCCACCCCGGCGTCATTGCGGCGCTCGATCCGCGGCATGCGGTGCGGTTCATGACGCATTCCGGAGGCGCCGGATTCTTGGTGCTGGGCGGCGTATTTCTGTGCATCACGGGCGGCGAAGCGCTGTACGCCGATATGGGACATTTCGGCCGGGGACCGATTCGTTGCTCTTGGTACGGTGTGGTGCTGCCGTCGCTGTTGCTGAGCTATGCGGGACAGTCGGCTTTTCTCATCGATGAGGGCACAGTCGCCGGCAATCCCTTCTTTCAAATCGCCCCCGCTTGGTCGATTTACCCCTTGGTAATACTCGCGACCATGGCGACCATCATCGCGAGTCAAGCCATCATTACCGGCTCGTTTTCCATGACGCGACAGGCGATGCAACTTGGCTGGCTGCCGGCCGTCGCGATTCGGCAAACGTCGGATCGAATCTATGGGCAGATCTATGTTCCTGTGGTGAATTGGATGCTGATGGCCGCAACGATTACCACGACCATCGCCTTCGGCAGTTCGGTGCGACTTGCCGGCGCCTACGGCACGGCGGTGTCGACCACCATGTTGCTCACCACCGTGCTGCTGTTTCGAGCCATGCACTGGGTTTGGCGCTGGCCAATCGCCGTGTCGATTGCCGTCGCCGGCTTTTTTGTCCTGGTCGATGGAAGTTTTTTTCTGGCGAATCTCTTGAAGGTTGCCGACGGAGGCTGGCTGCCCTTGAGTTTCGCGGCAGTGCTGTTCGTGATCATGACCACTTGGCGGCGCGGCAGCGAGGGCATTCGCGCGACGCAGCGGCAGACGCCTCATTCTGTGGATCTGTTTTTGGCCAACCTCAAGAGCGGAGCTATTCCCCGCGTGGAGGGCACCACGGTATTCTTGACCAGAAGCGCCGAGAAGGTGCCGCGCCTCATCATGGATCACGCACGTTTCGCAGGAGTCATGCCGCGCCATGCCATCGCCCTGAGCGTGATTTTCGAGAGCACTCCGCGCATCGTTGGAGCGCACTGCACGGTGGTGGACAAAGTCGGCGAGGGACTGTGGCATGTGGAGGCGCGCTTCGGATTCTTTGAAATTCCGGATATACGCCGCGCGCTCCTGAGTGCCGTCGGTCTTGACTCCGCGGTCGATTTCGACAAAGCGCTGTTCGTCGGGACTCGGGATCTCATCGTGCACAAGCGCAAAGGCGCTGCTTTGCGGGGCTGGCGCCTGGCGTTGTTCGCGTTTCTCTATCGCAATTCGGTGAGAGTCGTCGATCGTTTCAGTCTGGCGCCCGACAATGTGATCGAGATTGCCAGGCAAATCGAGATCTAGCTTCCGGTGGAAAGCACGCTTCCTTGTGCACTGCCGAAACCGATGCGCGCGGCGCCCGGTTTCTCGCACCAGCCACGCAGAATCACGGTATCCCCGTCCTCCAGGAAGGTGCGGAATTCACGCGCACCAATTTGGATCGGCCGGCTGCCGCCGACGCTGAGTTCCAGTAAGGAGCCCGCTTCCGCAGCAGTGGGTCCGGACTGAGTTCCTGTCCCGAGCAAATCGCCGGCCCGCAAATTGCAACCGTTGACGGTGTGGTGTGCCACAAGTTGTCCCATGGTCCAAAAGGCGTGCCGGTAAGAGGTCGAGGAGAGACGATGTGGCCGCTCGCTGCGCTCGCGCATGGCCGCGCTTTGAATCAGTGCCTCAAGCCGGATGTCGACGGCGCCGCCCCCTCTGTTGCCAGGCGAGTCCAAATACGGCAGCGGCGCAGGAGCGCCTTCAGGCCTCACGAAGGGGACTCTAAACGGCGCCAGCGCCTCCAGGGTGATGATCCAGGGGGAAATGGTGGTCGCAAAGTTCTTGGCGAGGAACGGGCCCAGCGGCTGGTATTCCCACGCTTGCAGGTCGCGCGCAGACCAATCATTGAGCAGGCAGAGGCCGAATATATGGTTCTCGGCATCCGCGATCGGAATGGCGGTGCCGGCCGCGTTGCCCTCGCCGACGAAAACACCCAGTTCGAGTTCATAATCCAGGCGCCGGCTGGGGCCGACGACCGGTTGCCCGGCGCCCGGTTGCCCGGCGCCCG
>JBDUBO010000068.1:0-21359 GCA_040004115.1 Gammaproteobacteria bacterium
CATTGCGGGCGCCGCGACGCTGAAACGGCCTTTGATCAATTCCCCGCTGCCAGTTCACGCATCCGCAGGTGACGAATCGCCAGCGCGCCGACATGATCGCCCTGAATAGCGATCAATCCCTCGGGCGCGAGGCCATAGTGCGAATATGCCGAGAATTTGCTCGCCCCGACCTTGCTGTTCCAATCAGGGCTCTTGAGTTCATAGTCTACGACCTTGCGGCCATTCAGCCAGTGCTCGACGTGCGTGCCGTTGACGACGATTCGAGTTTTATTCCAGTGATCGAACGGCAGCACCACGCCCGCCGGTGCGCCATAGAGCGCGTACGCAGAGGCGGCGGAGGTGAGGCGATTCTTGCCGTCCGGGGCATTTGCGTCATCGAGCAGCTGGTATTCCGGGCCGCTCCAATAGATGTGATCGTACTCGCGCGTGCCGCGGTAGAAGATGCCGCTGTTGCCGCCCTTACCTATCTTCCATTCGAGCTCGAGTTCGAAATTTGCGAAGGTTCGATTCGTAACAAGGTCGTCGACTTCGCCCTCCTTGGAGAGTACGCCGCCGTCGACATGCCAGCCGACCGGGAATCCTGTTGATTTCCAGCCGCGCCAGTCCGGAGCGTTGCCGTCCTGCAGCAGCGCGTGCCAAGCCGGCGCCGCCTTGCCGGCACCGCCAACAGTGCCGGCAGACATCGCCGCAGCCGACAGTAAAACTCCGCACACCAGACTGAATGTCGCTGCATAGCGCTGCATCTTATTCATGGTTCACCTCTGCAATCCTTTTATATTACGCCAGGCCCAGCGACTTGAGCAGCGCGGTGGGAGGTCCGTCAAAACTCTTCAGCGGCACGTTGCCGATATAGTCCAAGTCTTTGCGCCCGTGGGGGCTCGAGTAAAACCCGCCGGCGGTCAAGTCGCGATACAGCGCAAAAAAGCGCGCGGCCTCGCGCAGCGCGTCTGCCGCGCGCGATTCATCGCAGATATCGTCACAAATTCCAAGCTGCTCCACCGCCTCGAGGTCGAAGAATTCCTTGCCGAAGCGGCGGTCTGCCTCGTTATCCAGCCAGGCGAGGCCGCCAAGTACGATGCCTCGGTCGCGTTGGAAGTCGGGGTACGGCGCGCTCACCCACTCGTCGATGAAGTCCACCACGCCGGCGGCGGTCGCACTCTGAGAGCGGTCGTCCGCAGGAATGATGATGTCGCACAAAATGCCGGCCAGCCGCCGCTGCGCCGCGCTCATCGTCAGCGGCCACGGCTCGCCGGCAAGGCCTTTCACTGAGAGATTCGGATCGGTCCCGTAACCTCGGGCCGTGGGCGCGGAGTAAGCTCGTGCCTCACGCTGTACCAGCAGCGGCCAGGTCGCGCTCGCCGCTAGTACCCACTTGATCGTCGTGCGCCGATCCATCTAGAGCTCCTTGCGCCGCATGCGCCCCAGAATATGATCCGACGAGCGCCATGCCAACGCCATGATGGTGAGGGTCGGATTCTTGTCCGCGTTCGACGCGAACACCGCTCCATCGTTGATAAATAGATTGTTCACGTCCCAGGTTTGACCCCAGGAATTCGTGACCGAACTTTTGGGATCGGATCCCATCATGGCACCGCCGACCTCGTGGATGATCGACCCGCCGGGAGCGATGGCCTTTGCGCCGTCGCTTAGCACCGGGTGCTGCGTTCTCCCCCCCATCGCGTCGATGATGTCCGCGAAAGTTTTTTGCATGTGGGCCGCCTGCCGCCGCTCATGCTCCGACCATTGCCAGTGAAACCGCAGCACCGGAATTCCCCATTTATCCTTGACCTGGGAATCGATCTCGCAAAAGGATTGATCGTTGGGGATCATCTCGCCGCGGCCGTCGAACCAGACGAAGGATCCGTAGTAACGCCGCACGTCCTGCTTGAATTTGGTGCCATAGCTGCCGCCGGTGAGCCATTCGAGACCCGCGCCGGTCCCGGAGCCGGGCATCCGTTTGCCGCCGCCGAATTCGATGTGATAGCCGCGAGCGAAGCCGAGCTTCCCCGCGTGCTGTTCCTGATACAGCCACCAAGGAACGTATAGCTGATGGCCGTCGGCGGCGTCTTCATTGAGCGGCGGCAGGTTCTCCAGCAGCGGAATCTGACCGCCGACGCCGGAACCCACCGTATCCATCAAGTACCGTCCGACCTTGCCGCTCGAATTCGCGAGGCCCTGGGGGAACTGAGCGCTCTTGGAGTTGAGCAGAATACGCACCGACTCACAGGCGCTCGCGGCCAGTATCACGACCCTGGCGGCGGCATGGCGCTGCTTGCCGCTGATCCGATCGATGAAATTGACGCCGTTGGCCCGCCCGTCGCGCCCAAGCGTTACCTCATACACCATCGCGTCGGTAATGATGTCGAGGTTCCCTGTCTTGAGAGCGGGCGGCAAATGCACGGTAGTCGACTGATAATTTGCTCGAACGGCGCAGCCGTAGCCGCACGGCGTGGCCCACAGACAGGGCGTTCGGCTGCGCATGTCCTCGGCCAGGATCCTCTGCGCCTTGGCATTGCCGGGATGCACGCGCGCAGGCGAATGCTTGTAATCGAGCGCCTGCGTCAGCACCGCGCGGTGACCGGGAATGACGGGAATCCCCAGTCTCTTCGCGCGCTGCTTTACCAAGTAATCGCTGACCAGGGGCTTGGGCGGCGGCAGCAGGCAGCCCGGCGAGGAATTCGGTGTGTTCTCGAGACCCTCGTTGCTGCCGTAGACGCCGATCAACAGCTCCACCTTGTCGTAGTACGGCGCAACATCATCGTAATCAATCGGCCAATCGAACCCCAAGCCATCGCGAGTTTTCGGTTTGAAGTCATAGGGACCGTTGCGCAGTGAGATGCGTCCCCAGTGATTGGTGCGGCCGCCCAGCATGCGCGCCCGCCACCATTCGAATCGACCCGCGTCCGCTTCAGTCGCCCGCACATAGGGCTCGCCGGGAACGTTCCAGCCGCCATCCACCGTCGCGTCGTAGAATCCAAAGGGCTTGTCCGGTGTGCCGACGCCCCCCAAGGGCGCCAGATCCGGCGTTCTAAACATGGAGGATTCAGTGGCGGAGTAATTGCGCCCGGCCTCGAGCATGAGCACCTTGGCGCCATCCATGCTCAAGGTATACGCCGATTGTCCACCGCCCGCGCCGGAACCCACCACTATAACGTCGTAGTCGCTCTGCTGGGTGTCTGCGGTCACGAAAGGCATGGCGTTGCGATCCTGCTCAGGACCGGTAGGCCTCGCGCCCAACGCCCTGCACCGCGATATTTTGCGACGCGAGCACTTCATGCTGCAGGGCGTACATCGCCGCGGCGGCTTCGTCGATCGCGCGCGTGAACGCGATGGAGCCCGCCAGAATCGGCTTGAGCCGTGTCTTGTCCTGGATCCGGGCCTTGGGGTACTCGTGCTCCACCACCAGATAGGTTTTCTCCGGCGCGATGTCCAACAACTCGCGCGCAGCAAGTTGGTGATCCAGCCAGTCCACGGTTCGATTCTGCAAGTAAGCAAGCGGATCGTGCCGCGCCGTGCCCGGCAATTCATGCTCGCAAAACACGGTTTGTTTCTTCCAGGCGTTCTGCTGCTCCGCGGGATCGTTGGAGGGCTTCGCACCGTGCCAGTCCCCGCGCTGCATGGTCTGACCACCATAGCCCCAGCCGGAGATGCCGCGCGAGTCGATGACCTGGCCCTTGACATGAAAACCGTTGATCAGGAAATTGTAGCCCGCGTCTTTCAAGTATTGAAACACTGAACGTGAGTCCTGCCCCATCAAGATCGCATGCGAGGGATCGTAGTGGATGCGGAATTGATCACCGACACCGTGCCGCTCGCAGATGCGATGCAGTGCAATCCACGGACCCGGTGCATAGGCGATGTTGTTATGCCATTTATCGGTGATGTTCCATCCCGGCATGGGACACTGCTCGACCCTGAACGTCAGCCCGCGGGCCTTGGCCTGCTTGAGCAGCGGCACGAACACTTGTTCGAACATGACCAAATTGGCGTCCATTTCCAGGAGTGGATTTCGGCCGACGAAGCCGGTCACGGCCTCCGTGCCTAGCAACACCGCGGCGTCAAACACCCGCAGCATCAGGTCGTGCTTTTTTTTGCGCACGGAATCGTCGGCGGCCAGCATGTTGTCAAAATAGCCAAGATCCGACAGGCCGACGCCGGTCGCCTGCATCGCCCCGAGGACGCGGGCTGCGCGATTGGGGTTGAAGGGTTGGCGCAAATCGAGGGTATTCGCCACCGGATCAAGCAGCGCGGCGGCCGGCACGTCGCTTTCACTAGGGTGCAACGCCGCGGAGAGCTCGATGTTCGGGCAATCCAGCTGCCTCGCAAATTCAAGCCACTCCTCGACGGCGAGGTCAGGGTCCGCGTCACGCCGCTCGCGTGGAGTGAGTTCCTGCAGCGCTGCCGTGAGCACGCTGAGCTTCATCGGACGAGGATTGAAATCCGCCGCACGCGTCATGATTTTGCGTACTCGACGGTCTCATTGCGAAATGTCAACGCGAACAGGACGAACACGAGCCCCGCAAATCCCGCGGGATACAGCCAAATTGCCTTCCAGTCGTGCACGCCGCCGGAGAAGTACAGATCGTCGATGAGTCCGGCGGCCCAGAACCCGATCAGCATGCCGACGCCGTAGGTCGCCAATGTGATCAAGCCCTGCGCGGCGCTCTTGTGCTGCGCGCCCGCCTTGGAGTCGGTGTAGATCTGGCCGGAAACAAAGAAGAAGTCATAGCACACGCCGTGCAGCGCGATGCCAAGCAGCAACATGTATCCCAGCTCGTGAGCATTGCCGAAAGAAAACAGCACATACCGAGAGGCCCAAGCCAACATACCAAGCAGCAAGGTGGTTTTCATACCAAAACGGGTCAGGAACAACGGGATCAGCAACATGAACAGCACCTCGGACATTTGGCCGATGGTTTGCTTGCCGGTGGCATTGGCGACGTGAATTTCGGTAAGAAACTGATTGGCGTTCTGGTAGTAGAACGCCAGCGGAATGCAGATCAATATCGATGCCACGAAGAACACTGCAAAGTTCTTCTGCTTCAATAACACCAGCGCATCAAGTCCCAGCAGACCACCAAGCTTGTTCCCCTTGCGGGGGCTGGGCACCGGCGGCGTTCGCGGCAATGTAAAACTGTAAAGCCCGAGCGCGAATGAGGCCATGGAACACATCAGAAAGGTATTCTTGAGAAAGCCTTGCGTCATTCCCGCGCTCGAGTCCCAGCCGAAAAGGTAGCTGATGACCAGACCCGCGACAATCCAACCGATCGTGCCCCAGACTCGGATGCCCGAAAAATACTTGGAAGGATCGCTCATCTGACGAAATGCAATGGAGTTGACCAAAGCCAGGCTCGGCATGTAAAGAATCATGTAGCCGAGCAGGCAGGGATAGAAACCCGCGAAGTCCCGGCTCGAGAACAACCAGTACATCAGTATTCCGCCGCCGAGGTGAATGGCTCCCAAAAGACGCTCGGCATTGAAATAGCGATCCGCGATGAGCCCGACGATGAATGGCGCGATGATGGCGCCCCAGGACTGAGTGGAATAGGCCAATGCGGTCTGCGCCCCGGTTGCGTGGAGGTTCGATGCCAGGTAGCTGCCCATGGTCACGAACCAGCCGCCCCAGATGAAGAACTCCAGGAACATCATGGCGCAGAGGCGAATTCTAATGATAGGAGCCACGGGACCCTACATGCCTAGCCAGACAGATCCGGCCTGCGAACTCGCCACCGCTCGTTCAATGAAGCGCAAGCCGCGCAGGCCGTCTCGAACGCCCGGATAGTCTCGCAGCGGTGGTTGACCCAATCCGACACGGCGCACATCCGCGATGAAATCACGGTAGAGGTTCGCGAAGGCCTCGATATAGCCTTCGGGATGCCCGCCCGGCATTCGCGCCGCGGCCCTGGCCGGCTCACTCATATAATTCTGGCCCGTACGTAACTGCACCCACGGCTTGCCGGCGGCCTTGTAGATGAGCGTGTTCGGTTCCTGCTGATGCCACTCCAGCCCGGCTTCGGATCCATAGACACGAATGGACAGCCGGTTTTCCTCCCCGCAGGCAATCTGTGAGCACACCAGCGTCCCCTTGGCTCCGCCACACAGTCTCAATAGTATATTGCCATCGTCATCCAAACGGCGACCCGGCACGACACAGCTCAAGTCTGCGCATAGGGATTCGATTTCAAGGCCTGTGACGAACTCGAGCAGATTCTCGGCGTGCGAACCGATATCGCCCACGCAGCCGCCAAGCCCCGCCCTCGCAGGATCCGTTCGCCACTCGGCCTGCTTGTTGCCGCGGTTCTCCAGAGGCTGCATCAGCCAGTCCTGGGAATATTCAACCATCACCTTGCGAATGTCGCCCAGCTGTCCGGATCTCACCATCTCGCGCGCCTGTCGCACGGCGGGATAGCCCGTGTAGTTGTGAGTGAGCGCGAACAGTGTCGTGCCGCCCTCCACGAGGCGCACCAACTCCTGCCCCTCAGCCACCGTGAAGGCGAGCGGCTTGTCGCATATGACATGGATGTCGGCCGCAAGGAAAGCCTTGGCTACGGGGTAGTGCAGCTGATTGGGGGTCGCAATGATGACGAAATCGATGCCATTCTCATCGGCGCCTTCCGCCAGAGCCATGTCCGCATAGGAGTCGTAGGTGCGCTCGAGAAACCAGGCCGCTGCACTTTGGCTGGCGGTCTTCGGATCCGAAGACATGGCGCCCGCCACCACCCGTGCCTGGCCGTCGAGCTCAGCGGCCATGCGATGCACCGAGCCGATGAAGGCGCCGCGGCCGCCCCCAACGATGCCGGCACGCAGACGCCTGACAGGTCGGGCGGCGCTCTCAGGCATGCGAGGCCCAAGCCGGTTCGCCGGCTATGTATGGAATGCATGGATCGAAGCGGCCCGGCGACTCGAGGTAGCGCATCGCCTGCGTACAACCAATTTCGGACGTGAAGTAGCCCAGCAAGGTGAGCTCTTTCATCATGCGAAAGTAATGGGCCGGCTCCTTGTCATGCCGCGCCGTCACGTTTCGATCCGCCGCTTCGCGCGCCGCCGCTTCGCGCGCCGCTGCGCGCGCATCCATCACGCGCTTCTGTTCTTGATCAAGAGTGGTGAGCACAGCGAGGCGCTGTTGCTGTGTCGCTTCCATGAACGACACTTTGTTAGCCTGCTGCATCGCCTGGTCCACTTTACTCATGCCTGCGCGGAATGTCTTCTGCTCGTCGGGACCGTAGCAGTCGGTGACTATCAGCGCCATGAATGCACCGGTTTTGGCTGCCTTGGCGCCCGGAGTCTTCGTGGCAGGAAGAATGGTCTCGGCGATTTCGTCCAAAAATTCGATTTGTGCGATGCTGAAGTCTCGCTGCGCCCCCTGTCCGGAAGTCGCCTGGGCGGCCGCGGCGGCCCTTTCAACGGCGGCCAAAAGGCCGGCCCCCCCGGAAAACGCAACACCGCCCAGCATGCCGCTGACGCGCCGAATTGCCTCACGGCGATTGACTAGCTGAACTTGTTCCGGTTCGGGCGACATGTTCCCTACAGTTCAAAGATTGCGTCGATTGAGTTCATTGACGGCGAAATCCGCCGCGCGAGCGGTGAGCGCCATGTACGTGAGCGAGGGATTCTGACACGCCGAAGAGGTCATGCACGCACCGTCGGTGACGAATACATTCGGTGCATCCCACACTTGATTGTGCGCGTTCAGCACGGACGTCTTGCGGTCCCGCCCCATTCGCGCGGTGCCCATCTCATGGATGCCCATGCCCGGGTAGTATCCGTCATCGTACGTCCTGATCCTTGTCGCCCCGGTTTGCTCGAGCATCTCTGCCATGTCCGACATCATATCCTTGCGCATCAAGTGTTCGTTCTCGCCGGTGGCGCAATCGATTTTAAGTACCGGCAGTCCCCACTTGTCCCGCTTCGATGCGTCGAGCCCAATCTGGTTGGCATGGTTGGGAAGCATCTCGCCGAATCCCGTGGCACCGAATACCCACGGGCCGGGCGAGGCCAGTTCGTCCTTGAAGGCCGCACCCACGCCCAACTCCTTGACCGCGCGCGACCATCCTTCGCGACTGGCGCTGCCTTGGTAGCCGAATCCCCGCAGATACTGCCGTTTGTCGCCGAATAGATTGCGATACCGCGGAATGTAGATGCCGGTGGGGCGGCGGCCGAAATAGTACTTGTCGTCCAGGCCCGCGAGCTCTCCCTCCGCACCACAGCGGAAATGGTGGTCCATCAGATTGTGGCCGAGTTCACCTGAGCTGCTGCCGAGGCCCCCCGGCCAAACGTCCGTCGCGGATCGCAGCAACAGCCATGTTGAATTGAGCGTCGAGGCGCAGAGGAATACGATTTTTGCAGAATAGTCGGTCCACTGATCGGTGACCGCATCGAGCACCCGTACGCCGCTGGCTCGCTTGCGATCCTTGTCGTAGAGAACCTCGGTCACGATCGACCAAGGTTTCAGCGTCAGTTTGCCGGTCTTCGCAGCCGCCGGCAGCGTCGAGGACTGCGTGCTGAAATAGGCTCCATACGGGCAGCCCAGCCAACAGGCGTTTCGATACTGGCAGGGCGCACGTCCCTTAAGCGCCTGCGTGGCATTCGCGGTGCGTCCGGCGATGATTCGACGCTTACCGTCGAATTTGCCCTTGAGTCGACCGGCGACCAGTTCCTCGCCGCAATTGAGCGGCATGGCCGGCTGAAATTGTCCGTCGGGAAGCTGCGGCACTCCGTCGCGGTTACCCGAAATGCCCGCGTGCCTTTCTACGTGGTCGTACCAGGGTGCGAGTTCGGCATAACGAATCGGCCAGTCGGCGGCGATTCCATCCTTGGCGTTGGCCTCGAAGTCGAAGTCGCTCCAACGGTAACTCTGGCGCCCCCAGGTGAGCGAACGGCCACCGACCTGATAGCCTCGATACCAGTCGAAGCGCTTCACTTCCGTGTAGGGCGAGTCCTTCTCGTTCACCCAGAAGGCGAGGTTTTTCTCATTGAGTGGATAGTCCCGCTTGAGCACCGGGTAGGCCTCTTCCATGGCGCGGGTTCGGCCGCCTCGGTGCAGGTACTCCCACGGCGCCTTCAGGGCATTGACGTAGTCCTTGATATGCTCGACGTTGCGGCCGCGCTCGAGCAGCAGGACGCGAAGTCCCTTCTCCGCAAGCTCCTTCGCCGCCCATCCGCCGGATATGCCGGAGCCGACCACAATCGCGTCGTAGCTTGCAGACTGGGCCATTGCGCAAATCCCCGCAAATTTATGCCCTCATTCTATATGGGTTCTGGAAATGTAATAGCGCTATCATTCGTGACTGTCTTAAGGCAACCAGAGCCACCTTGGAGAGACTTCCCGCATGAAGACATTGTCCCGCAGAAGCTTTCTCGTCCGGTCGGGTGGAGTGGGCGTAGCGGCCATGGCCGCCAACTGCATGTCGCGCCGCGCCTATGCAAATCCCATGGGCAAGCCCATAGGCATTCAGCTGTACGCGGTCAATGCGGCGATAAAAGAGAATCCCGCGGGAACCCTCAAGGCCATCAAGGAGATTGGCTTTGGCGAGGTGGAAACCGCCGGCTTTGGCAAGCTGACGGCGAAGGAATTTCGCAAGCTGCTCGATGACAACGGCTTGGCGTGCCCGAGCGCGCACCTGCAGTTCGACCCCGCCAATTTGGGGGCAGCCTTCGAGGAGGCGCACGCGCTCGGCGCACATTACGCCACCAGCGGCAACCTGCGAGCCAGTCTGCGTCCACCGCTGGTCAATGCGACGCGGGCGATGAGTCTGGATGAAGCAAAGCGCTCGGCCGATGCCGCCAATAAAATCGGCGAGAAGGCCAGGCAGGCCGGGCTTCAGTACGCATATCACAATCACAACGGCGAACTGGACGATCAGGGCGGCGGCGCCACCGGCTACGACCTCATGCTGCGTGAAACCGACCCGGAGCTGGTGAAGTTCGAGATCGACTGCGGTTGGATGGTGTTGGGCGGCCGCAACCCCGTCGACTATTTCAAAAAATACCCGAATCGGTTTCCGATGATTCACGTCAAGGACTTCTTGCCGCCCAGCAAAGGTGCCGATACAGGCAAGGAAGCCGAGTATCCCGGTGCCGAACTGGGACACGGCATCATCGACTACAAGCCGATATTTGCTGTGGCAGAAAAGGCCGGCTTGCAACACTACTTTGCAGAACAGGAAGGGCCGTTCGTGCGCATGAGCCAAATAGAGGCCGCACGGCAAGCGTATGCCTACCTGCACGCCCTGAGCTAGAGCAAGCCGGCAAGCAATTGCATGCCCGATGAATTCCATCCAATTGGCCGCCGCACCGTATTGGGGGCGTTCGCGACCGCCGCCGGTGTGCTTGCGGCCGGCACCTCGCCCTTGGCTGCGCCCAGCGGCCGGCTCAAGCAATCGCTGTGCCGATGGCCGTATGCGCGCATACCACTGCCAGACCTATGTCACCGAGTGAAACGGCTGGGGTTCCCGGCGATCGACCTGTTGTTCCCGGACGAGTGGTCGGTTGCGCGCGATGCCGGACTCACCGTGTCGATGGGCTATACCAGCCGGCGCGAGAAATTCATCGAGACGGGATTCAACGATCCTGCCCATCACACATTGCTGCTGAAAGAACTGGAAGTGGCTATTCCACTTGCGGCGCGCGCGCACGTGCCGAATGTCATCGCGATGTTCGGCAATCGCGTGTCGGGTATCGACGATGCAGCGGCGATCGCCAACTGTGTTGACGGCCTCACGAAAATTGCGCCGTTGGCCGCCGAACAAGGCGTCACGGTATGCGTGGAATTGCTCAACAGCAAAGTGAACCACCCCGGATACCAGGGAGATCGCAGCGCTTTTGGCGTTGCCGTCATGCAGGGAGTGAACTCGCCGCAAGTGAAACTGCTGTATGACATTTATCACATGCAGATCATGGAGGGCGATGTGATCCGAACCATTCGCGACAACATCCAGTGGATCGGGCATTTTCATACCGGCGGCGTTCCCGGCCGCCACGAAATCAACGACGGTCAGGAACTCAATTACCACGCAATTGCCGAAGCTATCGCGGATGTCAATTATCAGGGCTACGTCGCACACGAATTCGAACCCACTCGCAGCGATCCGTTCCTGTCGCTCGCAGAGGCCTACCGCATATGTACGGTCTAAATTGTCGCTCCTTGAATGGCGTTCGGTCCATGCAAGTCATCACTTATGCCGCCGCATGGGCGGCACTAACGCTGGCCCTTGTTCCCTGGTGGGTTCTACCCGCAGCGGCGCAAGACGCTGCCGGGGACCCCAAGGCTACTGAGCAGTGGTCACCGGTACCGCCGGTGGTGTCGCCCGCGCGACAGCGGTTACGAAGTCCAGATCCTGGATTCCTGGAGGAACAAAACCTACGTCAATGGTCAAGCAGCGAGCATTTACAAACAGGCGCCGCCGCTGGCCAACGCCATGCGCAAGCCCGGTGAGTGGCAATCCTACGACGTGGTGTGGACGGCGCCGGCTTTTGAAGCGGATAGGACCTTGAAGACCTCTGCCTATGTGACGGTGTTTCACAATGGCGTTCTCGTTCAAAACCACTTCCGCCTCTCGGGTGAGGACCGCTTACATCGGAAAGCCCGTGTATCGGCCGTACGAACGCGCAGCGATCAAGCTGCAGGTGCACGGCGATCCCTCGACGCCGATCAGTTTCCGAAATATATGGGTGCGCGAGATCGATCAGGACGATAATCGCGCCTCCAGCCCGGAATGAACAAGACTTCGTAGTATCGCGTCACGAATGTCACCGACCTTGCGCTGATGCGTAATGGCATCGTGCCGCCGTTCACAGGACGCCGAAAGCCGGCTGAGAGCGAGTTCTAAATCCATTTCCAGCCGCACACGCCCGATGTCTTGCGCCTGCGCCAAAGCGCGCGACAACTCGGCATGCGCCTGCGCATGAGCGGACTCCGCAAGAAACGCTTCGCCCCTCCAGCGCCGGGCTCGGGCCTCCACTTCGCGCAGGCCGTTTGATTCGGCCAGCGTCAGTAGTTCCGCGGCGAATTCACGGCATCGCCGTATATTGCCCTCGGCGAGCGAAATCTCCGCCAAAGCGTCGAGGCACGGGATCATGAGATAGCGTTCAGAGGCGACACGAGTTCGAGCGAGCTCCGTCTCGAGTTCGCCAGCACCGTGACTTATTCCCAGGCGCGCCTGCGCAACCGTGAGATGCGACTGCATTGCAGGGCGCCAAAAATTGATGCCCGAGCTGCGTGCAAGCGACAGGCCGCGCTCCATGTGCTCGACCACCCGTTCATTCAGATTCAGATCCAGCAATAACTCGCCCACATAGTCGTAGGCGATTAGTTGATATCGAACTTGTTTGAGGCCCTCGAGCCAGTGAATGGTCTTCTGCATGCCAACCCATGCTTCCCCGTAGCTTCCCGTACAGGCGCGAACGTGGTCTAGACCGAGCAGCGTCGGCCCCATGTGCCACTCCAAGTCTGCGGTATTTGCAATCTCCAACGCAGCGTCGAAATTTCTAACGGCCCGAGAGTAATCGCCGAGTCCTTTGCCCCCCACGCAAGCGTGCCCCACCATCATGAGATTTTCGGATTCATACGCCTTGTCGCCGAGTTGGCGGGCGAGCTCCAGCGATCGAACGAAGCAGCCGATGGCTTCCGTGGGTTGTGCATTCGCAAAGTACGCCTCGCCGCGGCCGTGATAGGCCTGTACCGCGTTGACGTCCAACAGGCCCAACCTTTCGCAAATACAGACCGCCTCCTGGTGGGCGGCAATGGCTTGTTCGTTCAAGCCGGTGCTCCAGGCCACGGTACCCAGGTGATACAGAATGCCGGCAGCCTGTCGTTCATCTTGCATTTTGCGGGTTTCGGTCAAGGCTTCCGTGAGACACGCGGTCGCTGCCTCATACAAGTCGGCGCGCCGATAGGCCATGCCGAGTTGAATCAACGCGTCTCGCGCCTTCTCGCCCGCGCCGGCTGCGCGCGCGCTATCAATGACGTGGCGCATATCGGCTACCGCCCCATCGGTCTGTCCTACTTGGGCACGCGCCGCGCCGCGACGTTCGTATAGCGCGAGGCGTTGCTGCGGATCAAGAGCCTCGGGGTGAGTCGCGGATAGCGCTATCGCGCGATCCAGCCAGTGAAGCGCATCGCGCATCGCGAACAACGCCAGCGAGCGCTCGCCCGTGAGAATGAGATACCGGAGCGCTTTGCTCCATTCTTGAGCGCGCTCATAGTGTTCGGACAGGCGCGCATCGCGTTCATGCGCTTCTCCTACGTCGCGACGCTCGAGAACCTCAGCCACCAGGCGATGCAGCAGCCGTCGTCGCGCACTGCCAATGTCGCGGTAGACCACCTCGCGAACCTTGTCGTGGCTGAAGTCGTACACGCCGTCTTCCGCTTCCTCCCTGAGAAACCCGCGCTTCACCAAAGTCTCGACCGACTCGAGTGCGTCGGCCTCCGGTTCGTTGACCGCCTCACGCAGGGTGTCGAAGTCGAAGCGACGGCCGAGCACGGCGGCAGTTTCCAGGATCGGCCGGATCGGCCTGGGCACATGGGCGAGCCGCACGCGAACCGCCGCGCGCAGGGCATCCGGCAGCAAGCCGGGTCCTTTGGCATCACGCTCGTCCAACTGTGTCTCACCGTCGCTCAACGATTGCAAGATCGACACGAGAAAGAACGGATTGCCTTCCGTCTCTTGGAATAGGCGGGCGGCGAGCCATGGCGTGTTTTGCTTGGACTCATATAGTTTCCCGACCAGGGACTTCGCGTCGACAAAGCGCAATCGGGAGAGCGGCAGCCGCCGAGCATGCGATTCGCGGTGCAAGCTCTCGACGAATAATGCGAGTCGTTCGTCGCTGGCGAGGTCATCGTCCCGATAAGCATAGATCATCAGCGTCGGCTGTTCTGCGGCGTGGCGGGCCAGGTAATGCAACACCCTCGCGCTGGCCTCGTCCGCCCACTGGATATCGTCCACAATCAGT
The DNA here is from genome assembly GCA_040004115.1 of Gammaproteobacteria bacterium. Taxonomy (GTDB): domain Bacteria; phylum Pseudomonadota; class Gammaproteobacteria; order Steroidobacterales; family Steroidobacteraceae; genus Bog-1198. The sequence continues at coordinate 13,951 of JBDUBO010000068.1, forward strand.
ATGAACGGAAGTCCCTGACTCGCAGCTTCGAACAATTGTCCAACCGCATGGGACAATCGAGCCTGGCGTGCTTCCGGGAAATCCCGAGATAACGCCGGGAGCTGCGTAAAACGCTCCGCCACCGCGGGAACCAGCGCCGCGAGCTCAGCGAGCGATACCGGTGACAGTCTGCCCAGTGCGGAGGGTGATGCACGATCAAGCGCCCGAGTGACGAGATTGATCACGGGCTGGTAGGGAATCGCCCGCTCGATTTCGTAACAATTGGTCGCGATGGCGGGCAATCCCAAGTTCTCGGCGTAGCGCACAATCTCGCGAATCAGCCGGCTTTTGCCGATTCCGGGCTCTCCTTCAATCAGCACCGTGCTGCCGCTGCCGGCGGCAAGGCCGGCAATAAGCTCCACCAACAGGTCATACTCCTTGCTGCGGCCGACAAATGGAGCGGATTCATTTTTGGGATAGATCGCTGCCTGGTGCGAGATTTCGGCGTCGGCGTCGACCGGCGGTGGGGTCACCGGAGATCCGCCGAGCGGTAGCCGAGCGGTGGACCGGACGGCGCGCGCGGCGTCGAGAAAATCGCGACGCTCCTTCGCCGGAACGGCGAGCGCATCGGCCAGCCGATGGGCAAGCGGCAACGAGGGCCTGCGCTCATCCGCCTCGATTTTTCTAATCGCGAATCCGGAGCAGCTGACCCGTTCGGCGAGCGCTTCCTGGGTAAGGTCGAGGGCCTTTCGGCGGCGCCGCAACCAATAGCCAAAGGATTGCGCCAATTCCCGCATATGTCTCCATCCCCCCGATGGGGGGGCCAAGTTTACCGGGAATGTGCCGCTCGTTGTCCCGGCATTTGTCCCGGTTTGCGGTACCCCCGGCGCGTCAGCGTGTACTCAACTGGCGCCCAGAGACGCAACCAAACCTTACCCAGGAGAAGATATATGTCCGCAGTCGTCAAGATCCCTGAAACCGTCGATCTGGCAGGTCTAAAACGCAAGCAGCAAGCCGCTTGGTCGTCCGGCGACTACTCAGTGGTCGGAACTACGCTGCAAATCGTGGGTGAATCCCTGTGTGAGGCCCTCGACCTCCATTCGAACGACAGCGTACTCGATGTCGCCGCCGGCAACGGCAATGTCTCATTGGCGGCTGCCCGCCGCTGGTGCAGCGTGACGGCGACTGACTACGTCCCCGCCTTGCTTGAGCGAGCGCGCGAGCGGGCCGCGGCTGAGCGCCTGAACATCGAATTCCGCGAAGCGGACGCCGAGGCGCTGCCCTTCGAGAATGAGTCCTTTGATGTAGTCGTCTCGACGTTCGGCGTGATGTTTGCACCCGATCACGAGCGATCGGCGGCTGAGATGCTTCGCGTATGCAGGCGCGGCGGAAAGATCGGGCTCGCCAACTGGACGCCCGACGGCTTCATCGGCCAACTCTTCAAAACTATCGGCAAGTACCTCCCTCCTCCGCCCGGCGCCAAATCCCCTGCGCTGTGGGGCGTCAGAACGCGCATCGCCGAACTATTCGCGCCGCATGCCGCCTCCGTGGAGGTCGTACAGCGGCACTTCGTATTCCGCTATCTCTCTCCTCAACATTGGATGGAAGTCTTCGGCGGCTTTTACGGACCCGTCCTTAAGGCATTCGCTGCACTTGACCCGCATTCACAAGCGGCTCTGCAACAAGACCTCCTGACGCTGATCGCGCAGTTCAATCGCGCCACCGACGGGACCATGATCGCGCCGAGCGAATACCTGGAGATTGTAATCACGAGGCGCTGAGTGCTGCGCCTGAAGAGACACCAACTCCCCAACAGCCACGTTAATTTAGTAAGGATGACACATGAGCGATATTCAACAACTTAAATTGCTACGGATTGCCCTGGTGGCGGTCGGCATAATATTCATCGGCGGAATCTATTTATTGATGGTGGTTTGGCCGTCGGGATGGACCTGGCACACGGGTCACTCCCATTATCCATTGATGATCGTCGGTGTTTACGCGACGCTCGGCGTATTCCTCATTCGTGCGGCGCGCAACCCGCTCGAGCACTTAAGCCTGATTTGGTTCACAGTTTGGTCGAGCGCGGTACATGGCGCCATCATGACTTTTCAGGCCTTGGAGGCCTCCGAGTATCACGGCCACTTATTGGGAGATGTGCCCGCGCTCTTAATCGTAGCGGCACTGCTCGCGGCGCTCACTCCTCGCAGGCGGCCCGCCGCGCACGTTGCGGCCTAGGCTTCTGCAGTCGAGCCGGAAATCGAGAGCTCCCGCGTCGCGACGAGGCGTGGCGAGCGTTCAGCCGCCGCCCAACTAGTGAATTTGGCAACGGATGGCTGCGAAAAAGCTGCGTCCGAGCAGGCGGTAAATCGAGGTGTCTGTATTGGCGTCGTTGCCAAAATTCAAATACGGTGGTTGCCGATCGGTAAAGTTATTGACGCCTAACCGAACTGTCAGCGATGCGCGAAGGGTGAACGCCGCCTCCACATCGTGGTACAGCACGTTTTGCACGCGCCGGCAGTAGGGCTGATCGGTGAAATCCACCAGATTGCATTCATGGTAACTGCCGATCCATTGAGTGCTGTAGCCGGCATGCCAGGGACCGCGATCAAAATCCAAATGAGCCAGCGATCGCCAATGAGGCAGTGCCGAAGCGAAGGGCGAGTAGGTTCCGGCGCCGTGCAAGGTGGCTGCCCCTGGGAATAGCTGCGTATCGAAGCGTGCCAGGTAAGTTGCCCGCAGGCTGAGGGAAAATTGTCCGGCCCTCGATGGCTCACTCAATGATGTCGCGAGGTCCACGCCACGCGTCATCGTGTCGCCGAAATTTTGCGGCAACGTGGAGACGGCGATGACACTGCCATCGCTCGCGCGGCGGATGAGTTTGCAAATGTCTGTACGGCCGCCGTACGCGCACTGCTGCAGCACCACGCTGGTGTCCGGATTTTCGATATAGCCGGAGAGGTCAATTTGATAGACATCGATCGAGGCACGAAAATTGGGTAGCGCCGCCGGCCTAATGTCGATACCCGAGTCGAAGGTATAGCCTTTTTCCGGCGCGAGACGCGAGTTGCCGCCACTCAGAACGAGCAGAGCCGAGTCCTGTGACTGCACATACTGGCCGCCCGGCACACCGTTGGCAACGCAATTTGCGCGTTGCGCGGCAGTTGGATTGTTGCCGCAGGGATCGACTGCAAAACCTGGATTTGCGCTTTGCGGCACGTAAAGTTCCGTTAGGGATGGTGCACGAAAAACCTTTGCATAGTTGGTCCGTAGCGTCAGCGATTGCAGCGGTTGCCAACGCAGACCGCCCTGCCAGGTGAAGTGGCCGCCCGATGTCGAGAATCCGGAGTATCGGACACCGACCGCCGCGTCCAAGGCCTCTGCAAGGAATTGCGCGCGTTCCAGGGGAGCGCGCATTTCCAAATACGCCTCACGTGTGGAGATCGCAACGTCAGGAATGGGACTCTGACCGCCGCTTCCCACGGCACCGGTGCCGCGCTTGGGGTCGAGAATATACGAGCCCTCCTCGCGCCTGTATTCGACGCCGGTCGCCCATTGAATAGGCCCTCCCGAAACCGCTCCCAGGGGACCCTGCGCATTTACGCTGGCGTCGCGCTGCGAATTCCGGCCGTGATCCACCAACGTCTGCTGAAGATAGGCAATTTGCTCTGGCGTAACCGAGCCGACGCCACCGAATATATCGACCGGCACGCATCCGGGAATGACTGCGGAGGCTGGAACGATGCCATTGCCAGCGCGCACACCGCAGACGATTTGACCCTGAGCATTCGGTCCGGAGGGTCCCAATGCGGTCGCCAGTCGCTCGCCCGGAATCGCACCCAGATCAGTTTCCGTCGCATGCGATTGCGAGAGCGATACTGTGGGCTCGATATTCCATGACCCGAACTGAACATTGAGCCCCACCAACTCGCGATTCATGTCGACGCGCTGGCGCTCTCTCCGATCGGCTATTTCAACGAATCGACGCCGCGCCCGCGGCACATCCACGCCGAAAGGATTGTAGTAGTTGTCGGCCGGGATGCCGGGCGAGCCGTCCGGCAGCAGCGGCGCAGGATCGAGACCGGTAAAAAAAGGCGTGGGCGCCAGTTGCTGAGAAGAGCGCCGATGATTTGCCAGGCCTTCAAAGTGAAATGAAGTGTTGGCTGTCAGCGGCTGTGTGCCCATCAACCACACACTGCCTCGCTCGCTCGGGGTCTGCAGGTAACTGTAGGGCGCATAATTGAAGTAATCGGTGTCGAAGTTGATGGGTCTGAAATTCGCGGCGCTGCGTCCGGTCGTGCCGCTCACCCGCGTATATGGTCCCGAGTCCAGTCCCAGTGCATTGCCCTCGGGCACAAAAAATGCGCCGTCCGGCAGCACTAAGTTCCCATTCGGCACCAAATCCCCGTTCGGATCACTGATGGTCAGGGGAACAGCGGAATATGCTCTGGCAGATTGGTGCACGGGATCTTGATTGACGTACTCTCCGCCCAACATCCATTCGCCGTGCAATAGCGCGTGGCCCAGGGTAAAGGAGATGGTGCTGATACCACCATCGCTGCGGCTGGCTTCCGAACGCTCCGCACGCAAATCGATGCCGTCATAGCCCGATTTGGTAATGAAATTCACCACGCCGGCGACCGCATCCGCGCCGTAGATGGCTGACGCGCCGCTCGTGAGTATTTCCACCCGGTCGATCATGGACACAGGCAGGCTGTTCAGGTCCACCGAGTCATCGCCGCCGATACCACCATCCGGCAGCCGGTGTCCATTGAGGAGGACCAGAGTGCGTTTGGGTTGCAGTGACCTTAAATCAACCCGTGCCGATCCGTTACCGCCATTATTGACATTGGTATTCAAAACCGACGTCGCGCTCATGGGTAGCGTCTGAATGACCTTGCTCAACGAATCAAGTCCGCCGCGCGCAATATCACGGGCATCGAGGACGGTAATGGGCAGGGTCTCGTCGGCGGCCATTGTGGGGATGCGTGATCCGGTCACCACCAATTCACCGAGCGAAAATCGATCACTCTCCGGCTCGACCCGCTTATCGTCGGGTTCGCCAGGTTGGGCGAGGCCAGGCGCAAGCAGGCCCGCGCATAAGGCGAAGGCAGCCTTCGCCGTCCATCTGGAGAAGTTCGGGCGCATCCCTTGGCTAATTCCCCCCGGGGTTGACTGCCTTTCTCGAATAGTAACCGCAAAACCAGTTCACTGTCGTGCGAGTTCTACGCGCTCTAAATGCCTATTCTTTAGCGATTAACTGTCCGAACGGAGAGTCATGGACCGCCGCACATTCTGTCTCGGCAGCGCAGCCGTTGCCGTCTGCGGTTGCGCGGACGGTGCATTTGCCGCGGCCTACCCCGGTGCCGAATACTCCGGCGCCGCCATCGCCCTGGACCTGGTCCTGTTCGATTCGCGTTACGCCGAGTGCCGTTCTTTCGCTGCAGTCGCGAAACACTCCGGGCACGCAACGGTCGCGTTCCAAGGCGACGTTACCCGGCTGTGGTATGACACGCTGCGCCCCCGATGGGCGGCCGGCGGCGGCATGATCGCCGGCATGACCTCACCCTCGAGCCTGTTCTGTCTGGAGCAGCTGGCGAAAGACCACTGGAGGCGCGTAGTGATGCGCATAGAACACCGGCGATCCCTCGGTGGAGATCTGGTGTCCTGGGTCATTGGCTCATGAAGAAGGCTGGGGAGAACACTCGATGAGATTGCCGCCAGGAGTTACGCCGGAGGAATTTTCCAGGGCTCTCGCCGAATTCGAACAGGCCGTGGGCAAGCAGTGGGTGTTCACCAGCGATGAGGACGTGGATTTGTATCGCGATGCGTATTCACCCTTCCTGCATGAGGCCGAGGAACGGGTGGCTTCCGCCGCGGTGGCGCCATCATCGACGGAGGAAGTGCAGCAGGTCGTGCGCATAGCGAACCGCCACCGCATCCCCCTATATGCCATTTCGACCGGGAAAAACCTCGGCTACGGCGGCTCGGCTCCCGCCTACTCTGGCTGTGTCGTGGTCGACCTGAAGCGCATGAATCGTATTCTTGAGGTGAATGAGGCAAACGCATTCGCCTTGGTCGAGCCCGGAGTGAGCTATTTCGACCTGTATCACCACATCCAGGAACGTAATCTAAAGGTGTGGATCGATTGTCCCGACCCAGGCTGGGGGAGTGTCGTTGGCAACGCAATCGACCGCGGCGGCGGCTATACATCGGCGAACTATCGCAATCACTTTGATTCGCATTGCGGGATGGAGGTGGTCCTGCCGAACGGCGAACTGCTGCGCACAGGCATGGGTGCGATCCCGAACGCAAAGACCTGGCAACAGTACAAGTCGGGATGCGGACCGTGGATCGACGGCATTTTCTCTCAATCCAATTTCGGCATCGTCACCAAGATGGGCTTTTGGCTGATGCCGCAGCCCGAGGCATATCTTCGATGCACAGTCTCATTGCCGCGTTATCGCGATCTGGGGCCGCTGGTCGAGACGCTGAATTATCTCGAGAACGCGCGCATCACCTCAGGTTTCCCGGACATTGCCTCGCCGCTCAACGGTTATCCGCCGCTCGGTCAGATTCAGCTCTTGTTTGAGAATGGGCCGCCGACGATGACCGAGGAACACCAGAAGCTGCTCAGTGAGGCCGTTCTCGGCTATTCCAGTGAGCTTGAAGCGTATGGCCTGAGGGCGGGGATTGCCTACTGGGAGCTATGGCTAAGTTTCTATGGGCCCATGGAAGTGATCGAGGCGCAGTGGCAGGCCGCGCAGCGGCATTTCGCCAAGATCGATGGCGCAAAATTTCGCATCATCGACCGCCTGTCCCTGCCGATCGATCCAACAAAGGTGGAGCAATATCACGAGCCGGAGTTCGGCGTGCCGTCGCTGCGCGTGTTTTCCATCGGTGCGCGAACTCCCTGGAACCCGACGCCCTCGAAGGGCCACATGTGGTTCTCGCCCATCATTCCGCGCACCGGCGAGGCCATCATCGAGGCAAACCGGGTGTTCAGTGAGGCCGCGCGCGACCTGGGGATGCCGTTGTTTAGAACATTCACGCTGCCGGCGTGTTTCTGGGAACGCTCCTTTATTTTCATTCTGGCAACCCCCGTGACCGAGGATCCGGCCACCAACAAGCGTTATCGGGAGGGCTTCAAGAAACTGATCGAGATCGGAGGCCGGCATGGCTGGGGCGAGTATCGCACCGCTCCGGTTTTTCAGAAGACGGTGATGGACGTGTACTCCTTCAATGATCATGTGCTGCGACGATTTCACGAGACGCTCAAGGATGCGATCGATCCCAACGGCATACTCTCACCCGGCCGCTACGATATTTGGCCAAAGCACTTGCGAGGCACGCGGACATGAGCCCGCGGCACCATCACACGCCGAGGCATCCCTGTGCGGCAGTTATTATGGCGGTCTGCGGGCTGTTCC
>JBDUBO010000069.1:0-21060 GCA_040004115.1 Gammaproteobacteria bacterium
CAAGCGCGGCCAGCACAGCGAACATCTCGGTTACATGCTCGCCGAGATGCAGCACTTGCAGCGCAGCTATCCAGGAGCACGCTGGTGACTGTCGTTGTGGTGCAGAGTGACGCGTCCAATCCCGAGCATAGTGCGGCGGTCGAGGGCGCAGAGCCGCGCGCGGCGCGCGCGTGGGCGGCGTTGGCAGCGGTGGAAGATCCGGAAATTCCGGCGGTGAGCATCGTCGACTTGGGCCTGATTCGTTCTGTGGACGTTGGGCCGGACGGCATGCTCGACGTAGGGTTGTCGCCCACCTACGTTGGTTGCCCGGCAACCGAGGTCATCCGTGGTGACGTGGCGGCGGCGTTGAGCGCCGCCGACGTCGGCGGCTTCGTCGTTACAATTGTGCTGTCTCCTCCCTGGAGCAGCGATTGGATCAGCACCGAGGGACGCCGCAAGCTGCTGATGTACGGCATCGTGCCGCCCGAGCATTCCTCCTCCATGCGTGATGTGTTGCGCGGCAATCGGCCCTTTGCTTGCCCGCATTGCTTCTCGACCGACACCGAGTGCACCAGCGAATTCGGCTCGACCCCCTGCAAGGCGCTGCATCGTTGCCGCGCCTGTCTTGAGCCCTTCGAACGCTTCAAATGCATCTAGCAAATCCGCGTGGTTAGTTTTCATCCTCTTAAGGTCGTGTCGGTCGAGAGCGTCGCCGAGGATGCAGCGTGTGTGACCGTGGACATCCCGCCGCCGCTGCGCGAGATGTTCGCGTTTCACGCCGGGCAGTACGTCACCGTGCGGCGAACCATCGCCGGGCGCGAGGAGCGCCGCACCTATTCCATCGTCACCGCGCCGGGCAGCGGTTCGTTAAAATTGGGCATTCGGCTGCAAATGGGCGGCAGCATGTCCGGCGAATTGGTCACTAGACTGCGTGCCGGCGATCTATTGGAGGTCGGCGCGCCCATGGGACGGTTCCGCACCCCGATCAGCGCCGAGCGTGAGCACTCGTACGTGGCCTTCGCGGCCGGCAGCGGCATCACGCCGATTCTGTCTCTCGCCACGGATATTCTCGCCCGCGAACCTCGCAGCCGCTTCACGCTGATTTACGGCAACCGCGGCATCGCGCGCAGCATGTTCCTCGAAGAGACGCTGGCCCTCAAGAATCGTTACATCGATCGGTTGGCGGTTCACTTTGTGATGAGCCGCGAACCGCAACAGACTGAATGGTTGAACGGGAGAATCGACGCTGCCAAGGTCCGCGAGCTCGCACTTCACATGAGCGAGATCGCCACCGCGGACGAGTACTTGATCTGCGGACCCGGCGACATGGTCGACTCGGTGCGCGACGCCATCAAGAAGTTGAACAGCGATGCGCCCGTCCGGTTCGAGCGCTTTGCCGCCGTGCCCGCTGCGACGCGGCCGTTGGGGAGCGTGTCGGCGGCGAGCGGCGCCGTCCCAGCGATGGGCCAAGAATCCGCACCGCAGGGCGTGCTGGCCACCATTTCCGTGGTCATGGATGGTCGGCGCCGCAGCTTTCCGATGGCGCCCGGCGACGCTTCCGTGCTGGAAGCCGCGGAGCGGGCGGGCCTCGAACTGCCGTTTTCCTGTCGCTCGGGCATCTGCGCTACCTGCCGCGCGAGGATCACCGCCGGAGCCGCGGTCATGACGCACAATATCGCCCTGGAGCGCTGGGAAACGGATGCCGGGTTCGTGCTGTGTTGCCAGGCTCGGCCGACCACCGCCACCCTCGACATCAGCTACGATCACAAGTAGCACTCAAAATTCTGGGGACGCCAATGTCATACGACACCATTTTGTTCAGCGTCGCGGGCGGTATTGCTCGCCTGACCTTAAATCGGCCGGACAAGCTCAACAGCTTCAATACGCAAATGCACGACGAGGTGCAGCTGGCACTCAAGACCTTGCCGGCGAGCGGCGCTCGCGTGCTGGTGCTGACCGGCGCCGGTCGTGGTTTTTGCGCCGGCCAGGACCTCGGCGATCGGGCGGTCGCGCCAGGCTCGACGCGCGTGGATCTGGGCGAGTCGATCGACAAGTACTACAAGCCCCTGGTGCTGGCGCTCCATAATTTGCCGATACCGGTGATCGCTGCCGTCAATGGCGTGGCGGCGGGAGCGGGCGCCAATATCGCGCTCGCCTGCGATCTCGTCATCGCTGCACGCTCGGCCGCCTTCGTACAGGCATTCTGCAAGTTGGGATTGGTGCCCGATTCGGGCGGCACTTGGACTGTGCCGCGCCTCGTCGGTCAGGCGCGCGCATTGGGTCTCACCTTCCTCGGCAACAAGCTTCCGGCGGAAACGGCCGCGGCGTGGGGAATGATTTGGCAATGCGTTGACGATGCGGATCTCGGCCCCACCGTCGATGCCCTCGCCGCGCAACTTGCCGTCGCGCCGACGCGCGGACTGGCTGCCACGAAATCGGCCATCCGCGGCAGCTGGCAACATTCGCTCGCCGAGCAGTTGGACGTCGAGCGAGATGCGCAGCGCGAGCTGGGGCAGTCGGCCGACTACGCCGAGGGCGTGGCGGCGTTCGGCGAGAAGCGCGCGCCGCGCTTCAGCGGGCGCTGATCGTGACAGAGTCTGATTTGGCGTCGGACGTTGCGTCGCAGCGCGCACAAACGGCGGTTCAGTCGCTCTATCTCGCCGACCGCGCCTCGCAGCGGCTCGACCTCGAGTTCATCGAAGTCGCTCCCGGACGCGTACGCATCGCCATGACGATACGTGAAGACATGGTCAACGGCCACGGCATGTGTCACGGCGGCATCATCTTCTTGTTTGCGGATTCCGCGTTTGCGTTTGCCTGCAATTCCCGCGGCGATGCCATGGTGGCAGCCGGTGCCAGCATTGAATTCCTCGCGCCGACGCCGCTCGGCGAGCGCGTTACCGCCACCGCCAGCGAAGTGTTCCGGGGGCCGCGCCATGGAATCTATGATGTCGCAGTAACCTCAGCCGCCGGTGAGGTGCTGGCGCATTTCCGCGGGCGCTGCTCGCGCTTGCGTGGAGCCATTCCATGAAATTGCAAAGCTATGTAGGCGGGGCTTGGCATGAGGGCCGCGAGGCGGGTGTCGCGATGCGCGATGCCAGCACGGGCGAGGTCATCGGCTACGCGTCCTCCTCAGGCGTGGATTTCGCCGCGGTACTTACGCATGCCCGCGTGGTGGGCGGGCCGGCACTGCGCGCTCTGACGTTTCACGAGCGGGCGGCGGTTTTGAAATCGTTGGCCAAGCGTCTGTCGGAACTCAAAGAGGAGTTCTACGCAATGTCCTACCGCACCGGGGCGACGAAGAGCGATTCTCTCATCGACATCGACGGTGGCATCGGTACTCTGTTTGTATTTGCCAGCAAGGGCTCGCGCGAACTGCCGAACGCTCGAGTCTATGTCGACGGGGACGTCGAGGGCCTGTCGCGGGGCGGCAGCTTCGTCGGGCAGCATCTGTACGTGTCCCGCGAAGGCGCGGCGGTGCAGATCAATGCGTTCAATTTTCCGGTCTGGGGAATGCTCGAAAAGCTCGCACCCGCGCTGCTCGCCGGAATGCCGGCCATCGTCAAGCCCGCGACGGCCACCGCCTACCTCACGGAGGCGGTGGTACGACGCATCATCGAGTCGAAAATTCTGCCCGAGGGCGCGCTGCAATTAGTGTGCGGAAGCCTGGGTGATCTATTCGATCACCTCATTTGCCAGGACACCGTGTCCTTTACCGGTTCGGCGCGTACGGCGGCTTCTTTACGGGTGCACCCGATCATCATTCGGCACGCCGTGCCCTTCATTGCAGAAACCGATTCCTTGAACTCGAGCATTCTCGCGCCGGACGCCGCGCCGGGAACTCAAGAATTCGATTTGTTCGTCAAAGAGGTCGTGCGGGAAATGACCGTCAAAGCAGGGCAGAAGTGCACTGCCATCCGCAAGGCATTGGTGCCGGCTGCCGTAGCGGACAACGTGGTGGGCGCATTGCAAGCGGCGCTGCAGAAAATTGTCGTGGGAGATCCGCGCGCCGAGGGGGTACGCATGGGCCCCTTGGTGAGTCAGGAACAGCGCATCGATGTGCTTGGCCGGGTTGTCGAACTGCGCAGTGAGGCCGAACTGGTGGCGGGCAGACTGGATCACTTCGAGGTAACCGGCGCCGATGCCACCCGTGGCGCGTTCGTGCCGCCGTTGCTGCTGCTATCGCGCGACCCCGCGACCGCGCGTGCCGTGCATGAGGTCGAGGCCTTTGGACCCGTAGCCACCATTATGCCGTATCACGACCCGGCGAACGCCATCGCGCTGGCGCGGCGCGGCGGCGGCAGTTTGGCCGCCTCGGTGTTCTGTGCCGACGATGCTCTCGCGGCTCGAATCGTTCATGGTCTCGCGCCCTACCATGGGCGAATTCTTGTCGTGAACCGCAATTGTGCAAAAGAATCCACGGGCCACGGTTCGCCTCTCGCACCGCTGATCCATGGCGGCCCGGGTCGCGCCGGGGGCGGCGAAGAGATGGGTGGCATTCGCGGCGTGTTGCACTATATGCAGCGCACTGCGTTGCAGGGGTCGCCCGACACCATCACCGCCAGCAGCGCCCGCTGGGTGAGGGGCAGCAGTGTACGCGACCCGGGCAGGCACCCGTTTCGGATTCCGTTCAATGATTTGCAACTGGGCGATACGCTGAAATCGGGCGAACGCGAAGTTACCGTGGAAGACATCGAGCGTTTCGCCGCGCTCTCGGGAGATAACTTCTACGCGCACATGAGCGAGCGTGAAGCCGCGCGCAATCCATTGTTTGGCGGCCGCGTCGCCCACGGCTACTTTCTTATTTCGGCCGCGGCGGGCCTGTTTGTCGACCCGGATTACGGCCCGGTGCTCGGGAACTACGGTATCGATACGCTCCGATTCGTCAAGCCGGTCAAGCCCGGTGACAAAATCAAGGTTCGTCTGACCTGCATGGCGAAGAGCCTGCGCGCCGAGAAGGGCTGGGGTGAAGTGGCTTGGGATACGGAAATTACCAATCAAAACCAGGAAACCGTGGCCTCCTACCATGTGCTTACCATGGTCAGTATTGACGCGGTTCCCGATTCTCAAGGAGTGCATTGAGTGAACCCGCTCGTCGACATCGCCCGCTACGCAGGAGATTTTCCCAGCCTACAATTCCTCGCGCCCGAGCCCGGTATACTCGAACTCGTCATATCGAATAAGGGCCGGGTCAACGCAGCCACCGAAGCCATGCACCGCGATCTCGCGCAGGTGTGGCGCGCCATCGACATCGACGATGCGGTTCGAGTGGTCATCGTGCGGGGCGAAGGATCGAACTTCTCCTCCGGCGGCGATTTCGACATGATCGATCTCATGGTCCAGGATGAGGCGACCCTGATCCGAGTCTGGAAGGAAGCAAGCGACTTGGTCTACAACTTGATCAACTGCTCGAAGCCCGTGGTTTCCGCCATCCGCGGCAGTGCGGTGGGTGCGGGTCTTGCCATCGCCTTGCTCGCCGATGTGTCAATTGCCGCGGACGATGCGCGCATCCTCGACGGCCACACGCGATTGGGTGTCGCAGCGGGGGATCATGCCGTCATCATCTGGCCGCTGCTCTGCGGCCTGGCCAAGGCGAGATACCATCTGTTGACCAACAAACCGTTGTCGGGCGCCGAAGCCGAGCGAATCGGACTGGTTGCAGCGGCGGTGCCGGATGCGGAAGTTCTGCAGCGTGCGCTCGAGGTGGCGCGGACTCTGGCGGGCGGCAGCGCCACCGCGATTCGCTGGACCAAGCATGCACTCAACAATTGGCTGCGGCTCGCCGGCCCGAGTTTCGACACCTCGCTGGCGCTCGAATTTCTGGGGTTTCGTCTGGCCGACGTACGCGAGGGGCTGGCCGCCGCGCGCGCGAAGCGCAGTCCCCACTTCGACGGCGGACAGCCCCGCTAGCGGGACACCGGGATTGCAGTGAATTCGCACGACATTCGAGAATTGATTGCCCTGGAGCCGATTCTGGGGGCGAGCCGCGATGAGATCGAGGCACTGCAGCTCGAGCGGCTGCGCACGACACTGCAGCATGCCTATGCGAACAATGCCGGCTACACCCGCAAGTTCGACGCTGCCGGCGTGCATCCCGATCAGTTGCGCTCGCTCGCGGATTTGGCGCGCTTTCCCTTCACCACCAAGGCGGATCTGCGGGATGCCTATCCGTTCGGATTCTTCTCTGTGCCGCGGGAGCAGGTAGCGCGCATTCACGCTTCCTCAGGCACCACCGGCAAGCCCACCGTGGTCGGCTACACGAAGAACGACATCGCGACCTGGGGCAATCTAGTGGCGCGTTCCATTCGGGCGGCGGGCGGCCGCCGCGGCATGACGGTGCACATTGCCTACGGCTATGGGTTGTTCACCGGCGGACTCGGTGCGCATTACGGCGCTGAGGCTGCGGGCTGCACGGTGATTCCCATGTCGGGCGGCCAGACAGAAAAGCAAGTGCAATTGATCCGCGATTTCGCGCCCGACATCATCATGGTGACGCCAAGTTACATGCTCGCCATTCTCGATGAGTTCAAGCGTCAGGGAGTGGATCCACGATCGACTTCGCTGCGCATCGGAATATTCGGTGCCGAGCCCTGGGGCGACGGCATGCGCGCAGAGATCGAATCTGCATTCGACATCGATGCCTGCGATATCTACGGTCTGTCGGAGGTCATGGGACCTGGGGTCGCGCAGGAATTTGCCGGTACCAAGCAGGGGCCGACCATCTGGGAGGATCACTTCATTGCCGAGATTGTGGACGCGGACGGCCAACCGGTGGCGGAAGGTGAGCAGGGTGAGTTAGTCTTCACATCGCTGACCAAGGAGGCGATGCCCATCATCCGGTACCGCACCCGCGACTTGACGCGCCTGCTGCCCGGAACCGTGACGGAGATGCGGCGCATGGTGAAGATCAGCGGCCGCACCGATGACATGCTGATCATCCGCGGCGTCAACGTCTTTCCGTCGCAAATTGAAGAACTGATTTTGCGTTGCGAGGGCTTGGCCCCTCACTACGCGATCGAGGTGTCGCGCCCGAATCGCCTCGACGAAATCTCAATAATCGTGGAAGCGCGGCCGGAAATCGCCGATGATGCGCACCGGGCGCAAGCTGTGCTGCTTGCCGCCAAACTCAAGGACAACATTGGAATATCCGCAGACATTCGGGTGGCGGCGAGCGGGTCACTGCCGCGATCGGCCGGCAAGGCCAGCCGCGTCAAGGATCGCCGTTAGCGCGGCCGTGGTCCGGGCGCCGGCCATATTGATTGCAGCCATGTGGGTGTTTGGCTTGGGCGGGGTTTGCCGCGCCGAGCCGCCGCCGGCGCTGATGGACGATGTGGTGGTGACGGGCGAGCGCACCGGACCGGGCATGTGGCATGTGCATCGTGGCGCCGCACACGTGTGGCTTCTCGGCAGCATGTCGCCTCTGCCGAAGGGCATCACTTGGCGCTCGAAGCAAGTGGAGCGGGTGCTCGACGGCGCGAATCAAGTGCTATTGCAAAAGCCCTTCGAGATCGGGATCGCCCGCATTCTGTGGCTGTTGCTCACGGAGCGCAGCGCGCTGATGGTTCGCGGCGGCAAGCGGCTTAAAGATGTTCTGCCCGCGGATCTGCACACCCGGTTTGCAGTGCAACGCGCCAAATATACAGACGACGCCGATAAGTGGGAGCGATTCCGCCCGTTGATTGCTGCAGCGTTCCTACAACGGGAGGCCTTCCATCACGTGGGCCTGTCCACGCGCTTAGACATCGGCGCTGCCGTGCGCAAACTTGCAAAGGATCACAAGGTTCGAGTCGAAGATTTGAAAATTGCGGGAGTCAGCGACGTCATGGACGCCCTCAAAGTGCTGCCGCCTGCCACCGAGAATGCCTGTGTCGCCGCATCGCTGGTCACCGTCGAACGCGATCTGCCGCGCCTGCTCGAGCGCGCGGATGCGTGGGCGAGCGGTAATGTCGAGCGCATTGCCAAACTACGCGAACCCGAAGAAGTCGATGCCTGCCGGGCAGCGCTCGACACCGGCGTTGGCGCGGCCGAACTCATTGCCCGCATGCGCCGCACCTGGCTTAACGCCATAGAGAAATATTTGCAGACCGGCGGGGTGACACTGGCTGTGGTGAACATGGACATGTTGCTCGAACCGGGCGGCCTGCTCGATGAACTTCGCGCTGCAGGCTACGAAATCGATGCGCCGTGAGGCGCCGGCACGACTTGCCGCGGTGCTACTCACTTGCGCGGCCGCCGCAAACGGAAGCAGCCAGCCCTGGAAACTCACAGTGGGCGAGTATGTCTACGACGGCTACCAGGGGTCCGACGTCAATCTGCGATGGCGGACCGATGACACAAGCGCATGGCTGGGCGCTTACAATGATCGCAGCCTCGGGACCCAGGCGCGCGCGGGCGCCGACACCTCCATCGATGCGGGAAAATACCTCAAGATTCAGCCGTCGTTGCAGGTTGCGTCGAGGGGCTTTGTCGGCGGCAGCCTGAATCTGCAGGCAGGCGGTTCGTGGTATGGCATTGCCGGTATAGGCCGCACCGATGCGCGGCCGTACTTCAACCTCAATTTCGATCCGAACGATGCGCTGACTTTCGGTGGCGGACATCATGCGGCGAACGGCGCCGGCTATATGGTGTTCGTCGTCGCCGATGATCGCTTCCATACCGGACAACGTGATTGGCACGCGAACGCGCAGATTCCCGTCGGCGACTCGCACGCCACCCTGGACTTGATGCGCAAGAGCGGCCTCACTGATGCCGGGCGGATTACCGGCTGGGGATACAGCGCGAACTGGGACTGGCCGACGTGTTTCATACGCGTGGCATACGATCCATATCAAAATTTCTCGGCGCAAAATGCCTGGCGATTTGCCGCAGGCGTTAGATTTTAGCGCCGCTGGCTCCGCACCTTGCTAGCATGGGCGGCGCACATATGCCCGACAAAGCTGCACTCCCCTATATTGAATGGATACTGATCCTCACCGCATTTGCGGCGGGCACGGTGGACATCATCAGCTTTGCCACCTTGGGCGGCGCGTTTGCCTCCGCGATGACGGGCAATTTCGCGTTGCTCGCCTACTACGTGGCGCAGAGCGATTCACAGGCGGCGATGGGATCGGTAGTTGCTCTGATCGGATTTGCGGTTGGTTGCGCGGTCGGCGTTCTGCTGCGCCGCGGCCGGTCGCAGGAACAGGCGCTCAATCTGTTGCTCTCCGGCGAAATGGGTCTGCTGCTGTTTTTCGCGCTGTATGCGTTATGGGCTCCGCACACGGCATATGCGCCCTCGGATCATTTGCAGATACTACTGTTGGCCGTCGCCATGGGCTTGCAGGCCGTCATCGGTCAATCCCTCAGCCTGACCACCATCGTCTTTACACAAACCTTGACGAAGCTGGTCGGAACGATCGCCGACTCCATCGCTAACGGCGATGTAACGGGCCTCAAGGACGTGAAAATCCAGAGCGCCGTGGTGGTGTCCTACCTCTTCGGCGCCTTGCTGTCGGGTGCCCTAATCGTGCGCAAAATTGACGGCGTTGTGGTTCTACCGTTCGTCGGAGTCGCGCTCGCGCTGATTATGCATCGCCTATCGCATCGAAAAGCGGTATAGCCGTTCCGGCAATGGGTCCTCTCGCAGGCGTCAAGGTCATCGAGATTGCGGGACTGGGCGCCGCCCCTTACGGCTGCATGATGTTGGCCGATATGGGTGCGGACGTGGTGCGCATCGACCGCGTGGATCCCGTGGATGGCGGGGCCGCGGCGCCGGAAACCTCGCCGCTGCTGCGCAATCGGCGTTCGATTGCGTTGAACTTGAAGGAACTCGAGGACCGCGCAGTGGTGCTCGCGCTGGTCGAAAAGGCCGACATTCTGATCGAGGCATTCCGACCCGGCGTCGCCGAACGACTTGGAATCGGCCCCGATGCGTGCTTCGCGCGCAATGCTCGACTGGTATATGGGCGCATGACGGGCTGGGGACAGGAAGGGCCGTTGGCGCAATCCGTGGGGCATGATCTGAATTACATCGGCTTGTCGGGATTGCTGCACCAAATCGGCCCGGCCGGTGGCAAACCCGTGGTACCGCTCAATGTGATCGGCGATTTCGGCGGCGGCGGATTGCTGATGGCCTATGGGGTGGTCTGCGCCTTGTGGGAGTCGCGCCAATCCGGCCGTGGACAGGTTGTCGATGCAGCAATGATCGATGGGGCGCTGTCCTTCATGTCGATGTTCTTCGGCTTGCGCGAACGAGGCCAATTCGCAGATCGCACCGGCGCTCATATGCTAGGTGGCGGAGCGCATTACTATGATACTTATGAGACGAAGGACGGACTGCACATGGCGGTCGCGCCGATAGAGCCGCAATTCTATCGGGTATTCCTGCAGAAATTGGGATTGGACGGAAATCGCTGGCGCGAGGCGGGGTATCCCGCCCATACCGAACGCTCCGTCGAGCAGGATTGGCCCGCGCTGAAATTGCAACTGGTGGATATATTCAAAGGCAAGACCCGCGAAGAATGGTGCGCGCTATTTGCCGACAGCGACGCCTGCGTCACGCCGGTGCTGACCCTGAAGGAAGCTGCGCTCCATCCGCACAATCGTGCGCGCGATGCCTTCATTGACGTCGCCGGCGTTCAGCAGAATGCGCCGGCGCCGCGCTTTTCCCGTACGGTTCCCGCTCACCCCAAGGCGCCCTCAAGTGTCGGAGCGGACAAGGCGCAGGTGCTGGCTGACTGGGGAGTCGATACCAACGAGGTGGACGATTGAACCGCTTCGCTGCCTAGATGTCCCATTCACCATTATTGCGCAGCACGTAGGTCACGATTTCATCCGCGGCTTGGTCGGCCGAAGTCTCGACAGTATTGACGCGGATTTCGGGATTCTCCGGCGGCTCGTAGGGAGAATCGATGCCGGTAAAATTTTTCAATTCGCCGGCTCGGGCCTTCTTGTAAAGACCCTTCACGTCGCGCTGTTCCGCGACCTCGAGCGGAGTTTCGACGTAAATTTCGATGAACTCGCCCGGCTGCGACATCCCGCGCACCATGCGCCGCTCGGCGCGAAAAGGCGATATGAACGCGGTCAGCACAATGAGTCCCGCGTCGGTCATCAGGCGCGCGACTTCGCCGATGCGACGGATGTTTTCCACGCGATCCGCATCCGTGAAGCCCAAATCCCTGTTGAGGCCGTGGCGGATATTGTCGCCGTCGAGCAGGAAGCTGTGCTTGCCCAGGGCATACAGCTTCTTCTGCACCAGATTGGCGATGCTAGATTTTCCTGAACCGCTTAGTCCAGTGAACCACAATAACTTCGGCTGCTGATGTTTCAGACGCGCGTGCGCGTCGCGGTCGATGTCCAGTGCCTGCCAATGCACGTTGCTCGACCGCCGCAACGCGAAATGCAGCAGGCCGGCAGCGACGGTTGCGTTGCTGATCTTGTCGATCAATATGAATCCACCGAGATCGCGGCTCTTTTCGTAGGGCTCGAACACCAGCGGCTTGTCGGTCGACAGATTCGTGACGCCGATGGCATTGAGGCCCAGCGTCTTTGCAGCAAGGTGCTCCATGGTATTGACGTTGACCTGGAATTTTGGGCTGTGAGTGGTCGCGGTCACCAGCTGCGTGCCCAACTTCAGCCAGTAAGGCCGGCCGGGCAGCAATTCCTCATCGGCCATCCACACGAGGGTAGCCTCGAATTGGTCGGCCACCTCGGGGGGATCGTCGGCAATGGATATCACGTCCCCACGGCTGCAATCCACTTCGTCGGCGAGAGTCAAGGTCACCGATTGGCCCGCCACGGCGACTTCGAGATCAGCGCCCAGCGTGACGATCCGCGCTACCGTCGACGTCCTGCCCGAAGGCAGTATGCGAACGGCATCGCCGGCATGGATCTGACCTTCGGAAACCATTCCCGAGAAGCCGCGGAAATCAAGATCGGGACGGTTGACCCATTGCACCGACATGCGAAATGGTCGTAGTTGGGCGCCGTTAATATCGATCTGCACGGTCTCGAGATACGCCATCAGCGATGGGCCCGCATACCACGGCGTATTGCTCGATAAGGCGGCGATGTTGTCGCCGCCCAAGCCCGAAATCGGGATGGAAATGAATTGCTTGATGCCGATGTCATCGGCGAACTCACGATACTCGGCAACGATCGCGTCGTATCTGGATTGCTCGAAGCCGACCAGATCCATCTTGTTTACGGCAAGGACCAAATTCTCGATGCCGATGAGATGAGCCAAGTAGCTATGCCGGCGTGTTTGCGTCAGGATGCCTTTGCGGGCGTCGATCAAAATGACCGCGAGGTCCGCGGTAGAGGCACCCGTCACCATATTGCGCGTGTATTGCTCATGGCCGGGAGTGTCCGCAACGATGAATTTGCGCTTGTCGGTGGCGAAGAAGCGGTAGGCGACATCGATGGTGATGCCCTGTTCGCGCTCAGCGGCCAGGCCGTCCACCAACAGCGCGAAGTCGATATTCTGACCCTGAGTGCCGATGCGTTTGCTGTCGGCTTCGAGCGCCGCCAATTGATCTTCGAAGATCATCTTGGCGTCATACAGCAGCCGGCCGATCAGTGTCGACTTGCCATCGTCCACCGAACCGCAGGTGATAAAACGCAGCAGCGATTTGTGCTGATGCTGGAGGAGGTATTCGTCGATATCCTCGGCGATGAGGTCCTGGGCCCGGTAGGAGGACTCGGCTGGTTGTCCGGCCATCAGAAATATCCCGCCTGTTTCTTGGCTTCCATGGAGGCTGCCTGATCATGGTCGATGGCGCGGCCCTGGCGTTCCGAGGTGGTCGTCAGCAGCATCTCCTGAATAATCTCGGGCAACGTCGCGGCGCTGCTTTCGACCGCTCCTGTCAGTGGGTAGCAGCCGAGCGTGCGAAATCGAATCGAGCGCATAACCGGCACTTCACCCGGCCGCAGACGGTATCGGCCGTCATCGACCATGAGTAACAGGCCGTCGCGTTCCACGGTCGGCCGGGGTGCGGCGAAGTACAAGGGCACGATGGGGACATTTTCCAGGTGGATGTACTGCCATATGTCGAGTTCAGTCCAATTCGACAACGGGAACACTCGGATGCTTTCGCCTTTGGTCTTGCGCGAATTGTAAAGATGCCACAGTTCAGGGCGCTGATTTTTCGGATCCCAGCGATGATTGGCTGAGCGGAAAGAAAAAATGCGCTCCTTGGCGCGTGACTTCTCTTCGTCGCGCCGCGCGCCGCCGAAGGCGGCGTCGAATCCATGCTGTGTCAGCGCCTGCTTCAGACCTTCGGTCTTCCATAGATCGGTATGCAAGGCGCCATGGTCGAAGGGATTGATGCCGCGGGCCATCGCATCCGGGTTGCGATGCACGATCAATTGCATGCCGCTGTCGCGCGCCATGCGGTCGCGCATCTCGTACATGGCAGCGAACTTCCATGTCGTGTCGACGTGCAGCAGCGGGAAGGGGGGCACGCCGGGATAAAACGCCTTGCGGGCGAGGTGCAGCATGACGGCACTGTCCTTGCCCACCGAATACAGCATGACCGGCCGTTCATTCTCAGCGACGACCTCGCGCATGATGTGCATGCTCTCGGATTCGAGGCGCTGCAAATGATTCAGAGCGATGATGGCTAGCGGAGGGGAGGGCACTAGAGCACGCCGATGCCCTGCACCGCGCCCGAAATGGCGTTGGTTTTTACTGCGAGATCCATTGGGGTAAATCCTACGTGAAAGCGGCCGGCATTGTTAGAGAACAGGCGCCCGGGTGCGGCTTCCGGTGGGGCGATCCGCCCCAATTCATAGGCGTCCGTCAGAGTTGGGCGGCGGCCTCAAGCTCCTCTCGCACAATACGCGCACCCTCGACCATGGCTTGCATCTTGCCGAAGGCCACATCGCGTGGCAGGTACTTCATGCCGCAATCCGTGCACACGATGACGTCCCGAGGCTTCACGAACGGCAGGGCGCGGCGGATGCGGGCGGCGACCGTCGCGGGCGCTTCGACTTGCATGTCGGACAGGTCTATGACCCCGAGCATGATGGTCTTGCCGGACAACTGCGCGAGCACCGAGCAGTCGAGATTCGATTGCGCCGTCTCGATTGAGATTTGACTGCAGGTACAGGCTTGCAACTCCGGCAGGAACGAATAGCCGCTGGGACGAGTGTGAATGATGGCGGCATAGCCGAAGCAAATGTGCACCGCCGTCGTGCCGACAACCCCGTCGAGCGCCATGTTCAACGCTTTCTGGCCCCAAGTGCGGGCCTCGTCCGGACGCGCCTGCATGTACGGCTCGTCGATTTGCACGACGTCGGCGCCGGCACGGAATAGATCGCGAATCTCCTCGTTCACCGCGACGGCGTAGTCCATGGCGGCGAGTTCGCGGCTGCCGCCGTAGTGATCTATCTGTGCCTGTTGGGCCATGGTGAATGGCCCCGGTACCGAGATCTTGATCCTGCGAGTGGTGTGGCGGCGCAGGAAGGCGACGTCTTCGGTTTCCACGGCGTGTCTGCGCCGAATCCTACCGGTCACTCGCGGCACGGGATTGGGATGGCCGCTGCGGTCGAGTGCCGTGCCGGGATTGTCGATATCCACGCCCTCCAGCGCGGTGGCAAACCGGTTCGAATAACTCTCGCGCCGGATCTCGCCGTCGGTGACGATATCGATTCCAGCGTCCTCCTGCGCCTTGATCGCCATGAGAGTGGCATCGTCCTGCGCCTCTTGAAGGAATTCCGGCGCGATACGCCACAGTTCCCGGGCACGCACGCGCGGTGGAAAACGGCCTGCGAGTTTTGCTCGGTCGATCAGCCATTCAGGCTGCGGGTAGCTTCCGACAATGGTAGTGGGAAGGAGCTTCATGCGGGCTCAGCCACGGTGCCGGATATTAAGCGGCTGGTGATTCGGCTCACATGCTCGCCTTGAAAGCGGCACATACTAAGCTCCAGATCCGTGGGCATTCGTGATTCTTCTCCGGCCCCGGTGACACAGGTGGCGCCGTACGGCGTACCGCCGGTGACTTCTTTCATGGTGGAGATGCCATTGACGGTGTAGGGCAGGCCGACAATGATCATGCCGTGGTGGAGCAGCGTGGAATGGAATGAAGTGATGGTCGTCTCCTGTCCTCCATGTTGACTGGCCGTACTGCAAAAGACACTGCCGATCTTGCCGACCAAGGCATTGCGAAACCACAACGGCCCAGTTCTATCCAGGAAGTTGCGCATCTGCGAAGCCATGTTGCCGAAGCGGGTCGGAGTTCCAAACACGATGGCATCGTAATCGGCGAGTTCTTCGGGCTCGGCAATCGGCGCGGGCTGATTGAGACGATATCCCGAGGCGGCGCAGATGTCCGGGGGCGTCAGCTCCGGCACACGTTTGACCGACACTCGAGCGCCGGGCACCCGTGCGGCGCCCTGGGCCTGCGCCCGCGCCATGATCTCGATGTGACCGTAGCTGCTGTAATAGAGGATCAGGATGTTCGACATGGGTTTCTCTCACGGCGCGAGTAATTTCGTATAGCGAAAAAGATTTCGCAAAGAGGCTACGCGGACGAACTCTCCCGCGTCAAGTTCGAGAGGGGCGCGGCCCGGGAGCGGGGACGCGCGGGTTTCAGGCGGTGGCGCTGAGCGACAGTCCGGGGACGCCGGCAAGATCCGCGGAGATGCGACGGCTTACCTCCTGCAGCATGGTGAAGCGCTCGCGGATCAATTTGCTCTTGGCGACACGCCGCGAATGGCCGGAACTGTTGAGCGCAGCGACCACCCGGCCATATTGATCGAAGACCGGAACCGCGAGCGCCACCACGCCATAAGCTAGTTCGTCTTCAACTGCCGAATATCCGGTGCGCCGGCAATCTTCGATGAGCTGCCGCAATTTGACGGGATCCGTCACCGTGCGATCCGTCAGCGCCTGCAAATCGGCAGTATCGAAATATCGCTGCAGCCGATCGGCACTCAGGCCCGCGAGCAACGCCCGGCCCGTGGACGTGGCGTGCGCGGGAAAGCGGCTGCCGACATGCGCTTCCAGCCGCAACAGCGTACGAATAGACGCGCGGGCGACGTACACGGTTTCGGTGCCGTCGAGAACGCACAGGGCCGCAGAGTCGCCGGTGTTGCGGGCTAGTTCCTCGAGGTGCGTTTTGGTAAGGACCTCGATGTTCATCGACTCGAGGTAGGCGGCGCCCAGTTCCAGCACTTTCGGCCGCAGAAGAAATTGGCGACCGCTGCGCGTTACATACCCCAGTTCCTCGAGAGTCAATAAACATCGCCGCGCGGTTGCCGCCGGCATCTCAGTAATGGCCGCGATGTCGCTCAAGCTGAGCGCGGTGCGCTCGCGGGTAAAAGCCCGAATCACGCCAAGTCCCTTGGCGAGACCGCCCATCGCCTCGCGGCGCCGCTGCAGTGTTTTGGTCTTAGGCATGGCCTTCAGTTTATTTCGATATGCGAAAAAAAGTAAATCCTTGGCCGCTACTTGACGCATGGCTGGTTCGCGTCCAGGATGTTCGTTATACGAATAAGATTTCGGTATGCGAAATTATTGGCCGCCGGCACTTAGGACATCCTCGCCTTGAAAATTGGCTCACAGGTGCATCACAGCAGCGCGATTTCAACGTCGAACGAGGCCACCATCCTTGTCCGCGGTCGCGATCTGACGCAGGATTTGATCGGCCGAATCGATTTCACCGAGCATTTTTGGCTGCTGCTGACGGGCTCGCTGCCGAGCGCACCGCAGCGGCGGATTCTGGACGCGACACTGGTAGCCATTGCCGAACACGGTCTGGTTCCCAGCGTGCAAGTGGCCCGCATGACGCTCGCTGCCGCACCGGAAGCGCTGCAGGGTGCGGTCGCTGCCGGGATTCTCGGCTGCGGGTCGGTGGTACTGGGTTCCTCGGAAGCTGCCGGCATTTTCTTCTCTTCGATTGCGGCGCGGATCGAAGCCGGGATTGTCATTGAACAAGCGGCAACCGACGTGGTGCGAGAGTACCGAACAGCCAAGCGCTCCATTCCCGGCTATGGACACCCATTGCACAAGGGATTCGATCCGCGCGCGCGGCGGCTGTTCGAGGTGGCAACGGAGGTCGGCAGCGCCGGCCTCTACGCCGGGATCGCACATCAGGTGGAGAAATTACTCCCCGCCCTGCTAGGCAAGCCGCTGGCGCTCAACGTGTCCGGCGCCATACCGGCAGTGTTGCTTGATGCCGGCTATCCGCTCGGCGCGCTCAAAGGGGTGCCTCTGCTGGCGCGCACAGCCGGCTTGATCGCGCACTTGCTCGAGGAACAGATTCGGCCCATCGGATTTGTGCTGTCTCATGCAGCGGCGAAAGCGATCGACTACGACGGCGCCGCACCGCCGGGATTCCAGGCCAGCCATGAATAACCAAGGTCCGTTTCGAATGGGCGGCGTGCTCAGCGGAATCCGCGTCGTCGAACAGGGGACTTTCATCACCGGCCCTTGCGCCGGCATGATGCTCGCCGACCTCGGCGCAGACGTGATCAAGGTCGAGAGTCCCGAGGGAGATCCGTATCGCAGCTACCAAGGGGATCATTACTCACCGCACTTTCAAGCCTACAACCGCAACAAGCGCAGCATTGCGCTGGACTTGAAAGATGTCGCGGAACGGAAACTGTTCGACGGGCTGCTGCAAGAGGCCGACGTATTCATACAGAATTTTCGGCCCGGCACCGCGGCACGCCTTGGCGCCGGATCAGAGCGGTTGCTGGCCATCAATCCACGGCTGATCTACGCATCCATCAGCGGTTTTGGATCGAGCGGACCGTATGCCGAAAGACCGAGCTACGACTCGGTCGCGCAGGCGCTCAGCGGCTTTCTAAGTGTTGTAGTCGATTCCAGCCGACCGAGATTTTTGGGTCCCGCGCTCGCCGATGCGATCACCGGCATTTATGCGGCCTACGGGGTCTTGGGTGCGCTGGTGCAGCGCGGCCGGACCGGCCTGGGCTGTCTGGTCGAGGTCTCGATGCTCGAGGCCATGGCGCATTTTGCCGTCGAACCGTTCGCCGCGTTCTTCGCCTTGGGTACTACGCCGACTTCCAGCGACCGGCCTCGGCTTGCTCAGGCCTACATTCTCAGAACCTCTGACGGACGGCTGCTCGCGCTGCATCTGTCTTCGCTGCAGAAGTTCTGGGAAGGACTGGTGTCCGCGCTCGACGCACCCGATCTCGCCGCAGATCCGCGCTTCAACAATCGGCTGGCGCGAATCGCGAACTACGAGTCTCTTAACGCAGAGCTGGACAAACGTTTCTCACAACAGGCTTTGAGCCACTGGGCAGAACGGCTGGGGCGCAATGATGTGCCGTATGCGCCAATCAACACCATCGACGAGGTGGTGCACGACCCTCAGGTCGGTCACTTGGGCTTGATAGTTCCGGTCGAGTCGGCGCACGGCGGCGCGCGGGCGGTTCGGCCGCCGGTGCAGTTCGCCGGCACGCGACAGGCGTCGGTGCGCGCGGCTCCACTCTTGGACGAACACGGCGCTGCAATTCGCAATGGGATGGCACGGGGTGAACGCTGGCCGTCAGTCGACGCCGCATAGACGGCTTGGTTTGAATACGCTTATTGGGGGAAAAATCAATATGAATGCTAACCAGACAAAATGCATAGCAGTTTTTGCGGCCATGGTTTCGGGACTGGCGTCGATGCCGGCACCGGCGCAGTCGAGCGACTTGGACGAGATCGTCGTCACGGCTCGCAAGCGCGACGAATCGTTTCGCGACGTGCCGATCACGGTCAACGTATTTACCGAACAGGCCATACAGTCGGCCGGCATTCAAAAGCCCGGCGATTTTATCGCCATGGTCCCGAATATGACGCTGGTGGAGACGCAGAATGCCGGCAATGCGTTTGTGGTGGTGCGTGGCATCTCCCAAGCCCGCAACAGCGAACCGTCGGTGGCCGTGCTGGTCGACGGCGTGCTCGAGACCAACCCTGCCGAATTCAATCAGGAATTGTTCGACATTTCCCAGATCGAAGTACTCAAAGGTCCGCAAGGCGCGCTGTATGGCCGCAACGCCATTGGCGGCGCCATCATCATTACCACCAAGCCGCCCTCGGACGAATTCAGCGGATCGACCCGGATCGGATTCGGCAACGGCCCGTCCGAGCGGGCACAACTGGCGTTGAGCGGACCCTTGAACGATTCGAAAACCCTGAAATTTCGTGCCTCGGTGAGTTTCAACAATACCGACGGCTACCTGACGAACACCTATTTGCACGAGAAGGCGGACCCGGCGAGCGACTACGCCGCGCGCCTGCGCCTGTTGTGGGAACCGAATGACATGTTCACCGCGGACTGGCGTGCCTCGGCATCGCTGCTGCAAACCCGGGCCTTTTACTTCGTCATTCCGCGGGATAATGAAGCCAATCCCTTCAGTACTTTTACCACGCTGCCGAATGCCAATAACGTCAGTACGCCGATCACGGTCAACAATGAGGGCGTGGACAATCGAAATTTGTACAACACCTCGGTCAAGCTCGACGTCAAACCCGGCTACGGCACGATTACCTCCATTTCGGCCTATGATAAAACCAAGGAAATCGCGACCGGGGATGCCTATGATTTTCGGCCTCGTGCGGACTCGATCTATCAGGTGTTGCTCGGCACTGACTTGAATCAAAGCCAATTCCTCAACGTGGAGTCCTACAGCCAGGAATTGCGATTCACCTCGCCGTCCAATGATAAATTCAACTGGCTGGCCGGCGTCTACGCCGTGCATACCGAGCGCTTCATTTCTACCGGCAATATGGTCGATACAGGAGCGGGAGTATTTCCGGTGTACCACTCGCCGCGGCTGACGGGCGACAATCGCACTTTCACGTATCTCTCGGACTCGCAGAACAACAACGCCTGGGCGGTGTTCGGTGATGCCACATTCGAATTGACGAGCCAGCTCGAACTCGATACCGCCATCCGCTACGACAGCGACCAGCGGAAAAACACCACGGATACGCCGACCGCGTTCCTGCCGGACCCTTCGGCCACCACCGGCGAAGTTCGCAAACATACCTGGAGCGAGACGCAGCCGAAGGGTACATTGCGCTACAAACCGGTCGAGAATGTGACCATTTACGGCGGCTGGAGCCGCGGATTCCGCAGCGGAGGATTCAATCAGACGGGGGTCGGCGCTGTGGCGCAGACGAGCGGCATCGCCGGCGTGCATGATTTGTTCAATGCTGAAGTGGCGGATACCTACGAGGTCGGAGCGAAGGGTGAATTTCTCGATCGGCGAGTCAACGTGGGCTTGAGCGTTTTCACCACCCGTTCGCGCAATGGCTATTTCTTCGTCTTCCTTCCCGCGAACTCCACGCAGAACCTCGGCAATCTGGATGCCAATTACAAGGGGGCAGAACTGGAATTCAGCGCGAAGGCGACGGATCGGCTCGATGTGTACGCCAACTTTGGCTACACGGACAGCAATATCACGCACATGGAAGATCCGTCGGTCATCGGCAATCAGGCGCCGCTGGTCACCAAAGACACCTTTCACACCGGCTTCCAGTACCATCAACCGGTCATGGACAATATCAACGGAATATTGCGCGTTGATTATCAGTACCTGGGCCGCACCTGGTGGGACCCTTACAACGTCACCTCCCGGGATCCGGTGTCGCTGGTCGATCTGCGCACGGGGTTCGATGCCCCACGCTGGTCGCTGATCGCATGGTCAAAGAACCTGACCAACAAAATCTACAACGCGGAGTTTTCGCCCGGCGGCTTTCTGTGGAAGGCTCAGCCGCGCACATATGGCCTCGATTTCACCTATCGCTTCTGACACGGAGATAGAAATGGCTGGCGCAGTTAATTTGCCGTCCCGTCTGCATCATACGGCGTACGTCGCACAGGATTTGGAAGCAACCCGTCACTTCTACGAGGACATCATCGGGCTGCCGTTGACGGCCACATGGTGCGAGGTGGACGAACTGTTCGGCGCCGAGCGTGTTTATTGTCATCTATTCTTCGGGCTCGCTGACGGCAGCGCCTTGGCGTTCTTCCAATTCGCCAAACCCGAGGATCAAGCATTATTCGGCCCCACGATGCCTAGTTCGCCGTTCCGCCACATCGCGGTCAACGTGGACGAGGCAACGCAGAAAGGCATCGAGCAGCGCCT
>JBDUBO010000144.1:0-6204 GCA_040004115.1 Gammaproteobacteria bacterium
GGCGATGAGGTCGACGTCGACCACATCATGCGCGACGTCGAGTCGCAGCGCCGGCGCGCACCGAAGGGTGCTGAACCGGCGTGGCGCCGCCTCGAACGGGTAATGGAAGAGCGACGCACTGCCGAGCTGATGAGCGACTTCGATGATTACAAGATCGCCGGTGCGGATGACGGCGGTGGGTCCGATGACGACGAGCTCGGCGACTCTGACGGGGAGTCCGCGCACTCTGCGAAAGCGTCCCGCAAGAAAAAGAAGTCCCGCTAGGCCACTCGTTCGCCGGCCACTCGTTCGCCGGCCAGCTCCTCTCCGGCGCTTAGATCTCGTTGCGTTTCGCGAATTGACCGATGTGATTCGCCGCCCTGAAGGCCAGGGCCTGAATGGTCATGGTCGGCTGGCCGCGCCCCGAGGTGACGAAACTGGAGCCGTCGCATAGGAACAAGTTTCGTACATCGTGAGTGCGGTGATATTTGTCGACCACCGAGGTGCCTGCATCATCACCCATGCGGCAGGTCCCCAACAGGTGAACACCCGTATTCTGTTCTTCGACACTGTCGCGCCATACCTGCTGCGCGCCGGCAGCCTGCATGATCTCGACCTGCCGGTCCTGCAGAAAGCGCGCGAAAGCAAGGTCATCTGGATGGTCCTTGTAGGTCACCCGAATAGACGGAATTCCCCAGGCGTCCTTGAGTGTCGGATCGATGCTGACGCTGTTGCTCGCCAACGGCAGCGAGGTGGTGTGACCGGCGCAGACCATGGAACGCGGGAATGCTTCGATTCTTGCCTTGAGCTCGGCGCCCCAGCGCGGCAAATTGCCGCCGATGGTCATCGCCCAAATTGCGGGCTGCGGATTGATGCGTCCATCGATGCCGCCGCCGCCATAGAAGCCGCGCTTCGGATCGGCATGGTAGAAATCATGGATGACGCGCGTGACTTGTATGCTCTTGTATTCGTTGAGCTCGTGCTCGAAGGCCGCATACGCCTGGGCGCCCTGGTTGAACATCAGGTACTTGCCCACCAGCCCGCTGGAGTTGGCCAGCCCGTGGGCGAAGCGGGGGCTGGCGGAATTGAGCAGCAGGCGCGCCGTCTCAGCGCCGTTCGCGGACACGACCACCGCCCTGGCCTTTTGAAAGTGCTCGCGCTTGTCGCGATCGAAATAATGTACTCCGGTGGCCCGCCCGGAAGCATCGGTCGCCAGGTGATACACATAACTCTCCGACCGCACCTCGCAACGCCCGGTCGCCTCTGCCTCCGGAATCATGGTGTACAGCGCGGAGGACTTCGCCCGCGCCTCGCAGCCGAATCCCATGCAGAATCCGCAATGGACGCAGCCCGGCCGATCGCGAAATGGCTGCGATGCAATAGCCATGGGAGCGGGGTACGGATGCAGCCCCAGCTTGCGCGCGCCGCGCTCGAGCAGCACGCCGGAGGACTTCACCGGCATCGGCGGCATGGGATAAGGTTTGCTGCGCGGCGGATCGAAGGGACTGGCGCCGGCAAGCCCGGAGACTCCCACTTCCCACTCCACCTTGGCGTAGTAGGGCTCCAGTTCTTGGTAGCTGATCGGCCAATCGGCGAAGCCGGTGCCGGGAATGGCGCCCAAGACGCTTCGCTCATTGAAGTCGATTTCGTGAAAGCGCCAGTAATTGGCCGTGAAGTGGTTGCTGCTGCCGCCGACCAGCCGCGCATAGAGCGCCGGCTGCACGGCATGCGCCTGTTTGGCGTCGGCATCGTCGCTGGTGCGGAAGGACTGCGGACTCATCGCAGGGTCGACGGTGATGCCGTTTAAAAAGAAGTACTTGAGTTCATCATGTTCGAAGTCGGCCGGTCCCAGGCGCGGCCCCTGCTCGAATACCAGCACGCTGAAACCCGCCTGTGACAGTTCGCGCGCCATCACCCCGCCGGCCGCGCCCGAACCCACCACCACAAAATCCACTGTCTCATTCGATTTGAATTTGCGCATCGTCACGAATGCTTCTCGGCCGGATATGGAACGAATCCGGTGTACTCACGATCGTAGTAGCCGAACGGGGGGGTGAAAGCATGTTGATCGGCGAATCCCATCATCGTCCAACCGATCCCGCGAAAATTGCCGCCGTATTTCGGTGATGAGAACATGCCCAGCACGGTAAGAATACGCATGGTCTCGAAGAACGGCGTGCGATCCACGGTTTTAAGATACGCGATTTGCTCATCCGACGCTGCCTGTGCAAAGGACGCCGCGGGACGATGCGAAGCGCGAAATGTAGTTTGAAACTCGCCGAGTCCGCTGCGAAAATCGGCTGCCCAGGCGGAGAAGAATGTCGCCATCGCGCGATCGATGAAGTACACGGCGTGCGCTTCACGCGCGCCCGGCGTTGTCCCGCTAGGCACAATCTGTGCGGCAATGGCGTCGACATCAGCCGTCTCGCCGGCCGCAAGGAATTCGAATCCCTGCGGCGCGGGAACCGCGGATGCATCGTCCGCATGATGCGCCGCCGCCGTGATCGCCGGCCATTGCGCCGCAATCCACACGCTGGACAGCAGCCCACCGCTCGACAGCAGAAATGAGCGCCGTGAATTATCTTGTTCGCCGGGTGGGTTCAAGTGTTTCCCCTTCTTTGGCATTGATGTTACCAGTAACGTTGGCGCCGGTTCGGGACCAGCCCCGCTAAATCTCGCCGCGTTTGGCGAATTGCCCGATGTGCTCGGCCGCGCGGAATGCCAGCGCTTGAATAGTCATGGTCGGCTGTCCCCTACCGGAGGTAACGAAGCTCGAACCGTCGCAGAGAAACAGGTTCGGCACATCGTGGGTGCGGTGATACTTATCGACCACCGATGCGGCAGGATCATTCCCCATACGGCAGGTCCCGAGCAAGTGCACGCTGCCGCGGGCAATGCGCGGCGCCGCCCGCCACACTTTCTGCGCGCCCGCCGCCTGCATGATCTCGACCGAGCGATCCTGCAGAAAGCGTGCCGTGGCCAGATCGTCCGGATGATCCTTGTAAGTGACGCGCATGGCGGGAATGCCCCAGGCATCCTTGAGTGTCGGATCGATGCTGACGCTGTTGGTCTCGACCGGTAACGACGTGCAATGTCCGGTCGACAACATCGATCGCGGAAATGCCTCTAGCCTGGATTTGAAATCGGCTCCCCAATGAGGCAAATCGCCGCCCGCCGCGAGCGCCCAGCCCACCGGCTGCACACCCATGCGAGCATCGATGCCGCCGCCGCCGTAAAACCCCCGCTGCGGGTCGGAGTCGTAGAAATCATGCAGAATGCGCGTCACCTGCACGCTTTTGTATTCATTGAGTTCGTGCTCAAATTGCGCATGCACGCCGGCGCTTGAATTGAACATCAGGTACTTGCCGACCAGGCCGCTCGAGTTCGCAAGTCCTTGCGGGAAGCGGCCGCTCGACGAATTGAGCAGCAAGCGCGCCGTTTCGGCACCATTGGCCGACAACACCATTGCTCGCGCCTTCTGCAGGTGCTCGCGCTTTTTCTCATCGAAGTACCGGACGCCGGTGGTGCGTCCGCGTGAATTCATGGCCACCTGGTATACATAGCTGTGCGGACGAATTTCGCAGCGCCCCGTGGCTTCTGCTTCCGGAATCATGGTGTAGAGGGTCGATGATTTCGCTATCACTTCGCAACCGAAGCCGATGCAGAACCCGCAGTGTGCGCAGGGCGGCCGCCCGCGGTAGAGCTGCGAGACGATGGCCATGGGCGCAGGATATGGATGCAGCCCGAGTTTGCGCGCACCGCGCTCGAACAGTACTCCCGAGGACTTAACCGGCAGCGGCGGCATGGGATAGGGCTTGGTGCGCGGCGGGTCGAACGGACTCGCATAGGCCAGACCCGACACCCCCACTTCCCATTCTACTTTGGTGTAGTAAGGCTCGAGATCCTGATAGGTGATCGGCCAGTCGGCGAATCCGGTCCCGGGGATTGCGCCCAGCACGCTGCGCTCAACGAAATCGATCTCATGAAAACGCCAGTAATTGGCGGTGAAATGCGTGCTGCTGCCGCCCACCACCCGCGCGTAGATCAGGGAGTTGCCGCTTCGCGGCCGCTGCGCGGTCTGCGCGGGGTCGTCCCTGAACGTCTGCGGACTGATTGCGGGATCGTTGCTGATGCCGCTCAAGTAATAGTACTTGAGTTCATCGTGTTCGAAGTCGGCCGAACTCAAGCGGGGTCCCTGCTCCAGTACCACCACACTGAATCCCGCCTGGGCCAATTCTCGCGCGATCACACCGCCGGCCGCCCCGGAACCGACGATGGCGAAATCAACGGTCTCGCTGGGCTTGAACGTACGCATAGTCATAAGAGAGGAATATGCCACACTAGCTACGTGTCTTCGACCGAACAATATTCGCAGCGGCTGGGTGCGCGCGAAGCCATCCTCGGGCAATTGGACCGCTTGCATGCACGGCTGGGCAGCGTGCGCCTGGCGGTCGGCGCATCATTTCTGTTCACCGCCTGGTTGTGCTTCGGGCGCCTGGCGCTGCCGCCGGCCTGGCTGCTGGTCCCCGTCGCGGCATTCGCCGCTACGGTTTTGTATCACCAGAGGATTCGAGCGCAGCGTGCGATCGCGCAACGTGCCGTGGCGTTTTATCGCGACGCGCTGGCCCGCATGGCGGATCAATGGCGCGGCAACGGTCCCAGCGGCCGGCAATTCGACATCCCACACCATGTTTACGCGTCCGATTTGGATTTGTTCGGCAGCGGCGGCCTGTTCGAATTGCTGTGCGCGGCGCGCTCGCCGATGGGTCACGCCGCGCTGGCGCAGTGGCTGTTGGCACCCGCGAATCTCGGCATCATTCGCGAGCGCCAGGCATGCATCGCCGATTTGCGCGGCCGCCTCGACTTTCGCGAGGCATTGGCAATCCAGGGTGAATCTGCGCAAATCAACCTGCATCCGCAGACCATTCTCGCCTGGGCGCAGGCGCAGAATCGGTTGGATCAGTCATGGATACGCTGGACAGCGCCGCTGCTGGCCGTTCTCGCCGTGGCGGCGGTGATCGTCTGGGGCGTCACCGGCCTTCTCTATCCGCTGCTCACCGTGCTGCTGGCCGAAACCGCACTCGCCTATTTTCTGAGGGAGCACGTTCATCAGGCTGTAGCCGCCGTCGAGAGCGCCTATGAGGACTTGAAGGGCTTGTCGTTGCTGCTGACTCGAATTGAGGCCGAGCACTTCGACGCTGCGCCGCTACGCGCCCTCGTGCTCAAGTTGTCGTCGCATACCCAAAGCGCATCGGCCACGTTCTCGCGGCTCGCCACCATCGTCAATTTGGTCGAGTCGCGGCGCAATCCCCTGCTGGCGCCCCTGCTGCTGTTGGTGATGTATCCGCTGCAGGCAGCGCTCGCGGCGGAGGGGTGGCGCCGGGCGCATGGCGAAGTCGTCGGTTCCTGGCTGGACGTGCTCGGCGAGATCGAGGCGCTGGTATCCCTCGCCCGCTATGCCTACGAACAGCCGCAAGACCCGTTCCCGGAGTTCATAGAAGGCGCGGCATCGTTCACAGCCGCAGATCTCGGCCATCCCTTGATCCCCGCGGCAGCACGCGTTTGCAACGATGTGGACATTTCCGGCGCCGGCCGCGTTTGGCTGGTCAGCGGCTCGAACATGTCGGGGAAGAGCACGTTGCTGCGCACGGTGGGCATCAACACGGTACTGGCAATGGCCGGCGCCCCGGTACGGGCCAAGCGCTTGCGGCTCACGCCACTGCAGGTGGGCGCCAGCATTCGCATCAATGATTCGCTGCACGAGGGCAGCTCGCGCTTCTATGCCGAGATCACGCGGCTGCGCCAGTTGTTCGAGCCGGCGGCGCTGCCATTGCTGTTTCTGCTGGACGAGCTGCTGCAGGGAACCAACTCCGCGGACCGGCGCATCGGTGCGCACGGCGTGATTCGCGCGCTCATCGAACGCGGCGCCATCGGCTTGGTGAGCACCCACGATCTGGCTCTGACGGATATCGAGGGACTGCCTGCGGGCGCTCTGGTAAACGTTCACTTCCAGGACGAGCTGGTCGACGGGAAACTAACATTCGACTTCAAGCTGCACTCCGGCATCGTCACCAAGAGCAACGGCATCGAACTCATGCGTTCGATCGGGCTGGATGTTTGAGCTCTGTGGGGCCCGGTCGCTTTTTGGCCGGCTAATGAAAATTCCGCGCCGCCACGGTCAGATCCCCCAGCATCGCCGATAGATTCGTCAGACGCTGCGCGATC